>CAZHLZ010000283.1:1376-4864 GCA_964532475.1 uncultured Chitinophaga sp. | reverse complement strand
TGCTGTATCTAATGTTTGGTATTAATTAGGGGGAAAGTCACCGACATGCATTAAAAATTAAATGAATCTTGTCGCTTATTTAGATCCTTATACTCAGGATCAACTTCAAAATAGCTCTTAAAGAAAGAAAAGATTTTTTGTAAGAAGTTCATTTATATCAAATTAGAAATTTTTATGGTAATTTTTCAATGTTCTCAAAGGTTCATGAGCATGTTTTAATGTTGTAAATCTTTAACTCTACATCCAAAAACTATTACCCTCCCCAAAAATACAAAATTCTTCAATAAGTAACCCGCTCAGCTGGATTTGCAATCCTGCTGTACAACCTCACCTAAGCCAACACTCATTTTCTAAAACCTTTGCCTTACCAAAAATACAAAATTCTTTATTAAGTGCCAAAATCATACACATTTTTTTCAATGGAAAACTTACTTTCTTATTTTGCTCATTAGGAAATAAAAATCGAAACAAAATTCTTTTAAACACATTTTTTCAAAACACTTTGAGTGATGGTTTAATAAAATCAATGTTTATTTATTATTTGTTTTACGCTTTTTAAACACAAATTTAAATCTACACCAAAATCTACAATTACTATTCCAATAATAATCATCAAAAGTCCCGAATAATTGTACTGAGCCCAAATTAATGAAAGTAAAAATACACTAAACGAAGTTGAGGAAAGAATAAATTTCTTATTTATTTGCATGTTTGGGGAAGTAAAAATCATAATTAATCTTATTGGAATCAAAAAAACAAAAATTATAAATATACCATAGCCATATTTTGGGTCCACTATCAAGTCGAAAGAAATAAAAATCACTCCTAAATCTATCAATGTAGCTAAAAGAAAACGAATTATTTGCATCATCATAATCTCTATTAATTTAATTTTTTTTGCTTCAGGTTAAATTGCACACCCCGCTCAGCTGGATTTGCAATCGAGCTGCACAAAAATCTCAACCCTACAATCATCTTGCAAAACATTTACTTTCTTCAAAAATACAAACATTCTTGGAATTTCACGAGTTTCTGCATATTTTTTAACTTCCTAATTAATACCGATTATGTTTTCAATTATAGTCCAATAAATAGGACTATTTTACCTACGGTGCTACTCGCGTGGTCAAACTATATCGGCATTATACAAATCTATGATTGGACTAAAACATAATTGTACTTGGTATAAATTTTGAATCTCGGAATAATTACCACGCCCCGACGGAGTCCGGAAAGCCCGCATGAGTGCAGCGAAGAGGACTTGCAGGCGTAGGCGGTGAAGGCGCCCAAAAGAACTTTTTTACTGGACAAAAGTCCTAAACTTACTTTTCGAAAATTAGAATTTTGATTGCAAAAAATAAAATGGAAAAAGCTTTCCCTCGGAGAATTACTTTTGTTTCGATAGTGGAAAACGAAAGCCAAACAAGCCATTAAATTGTGAAAAGAAAAAATGTTGCTTTGCTCGGTCTGTTGCAAATTCTGTGGTGCGAATATTTGGCATGTGAATGAAACCAAATTTTGCCTCACTTTGAATGAAGAAGTACTTGAAAAACTCAAAATTCACCCCGAAAACTGTTCCTAAGCCATAGCCAGACAAATGAAATTCATCGTAACGCTTGTTGTTTAATAATGTAGTATTGGTTCTAGGGACTAAGGCTCCAAGTCCAAATCCTGCAAAACTTGACAGGTTAAATTTACTTTTCACCAAGTGATTGTGGTGCAAACGAAGTTCAATGTTTTCATAATTTAAGCCATCGGTGTGTTCAAACATTAAAAAATCTGGATTCAATTGAATATCTTCATTATCATAAGTTTTATCGTATTGGGTTCCTGAATTTTCGATGTATCCGTCAATTTTTACAGTTTCAAAATTTCTCATGACGTATTTCATGTGGTCCGCTCCTACTGAAATGGAAATATCATCGGTTAAAAAATATCCAATTCTAAAATTATATTGTGGAATTGTTAATTTTTTTGGTGAGAAATAAGTGCGTACATCGAAGCGAGATTGTCTGTCTTTGGCAATTACATCATAAAGCGTAAATTTGTAATTTTCTCCTGAAAAATGAATGTCAGATTTTGTGTAATACCCTCTATTCCAGCCCCAATAGGTGTAAATGGAATTTTTTCTTGAAACTTTATTTTTTTCTTTTTTTGGGAGCGAATTATCCTTGGTTTGCGCTGCTGCTTCGAGAGAAAAGAAGGTCAAAACAAAAGCACATAACAAGGTGAAGAACAAAGAGAATTTCATATTTTGCAAAAATTTAATGCAAAGATGTTAATTTTGTATGAATAATTGCTTGAAAAAGTTAGGAAAGATGCTTGAAAAAAAATTTATTGATATTAGAAAATTGATTGGAAGTAAGAATCCAAGATTGTTAAAATGGCTTCCTGGCTTCGTAATTCGTTATTTGGAAAGAATTTTACATCAAGACGAAATCAATGCTTTTTTGGCGAATAATCCAGATAAAAAAGGTCATGAATTTTGCACCGCTGTTGTAGAATATTTGAACATTAAGGTCGAATTTGAAGGACTTGAAAAAATTCCAAAAAACGGTGGGCTTTGTTTGGCGATGAATCATCCTTTAGGTGGAATGGATGCGATTGCTTTTGTACATGCGACAAAGAATCATCGTACTGATTTACAGTTTATTGTAAATGATTTATTATTGAACTTGGAACCAATGAAAAATCTTTTTGTTGGTGTGAATAAACATGGAAAAAACGAAGATGGGATTTTGAAACAAGTGGGCGATTTATTTGCTTCAGAAAAAGTTGTTTGTATTTTTCCAGCGGGAATGGTGAGTCGCAAAATTGAAGGAAAAGTTCGTGATTTGCCTTGGAAAAAAACATTTTTAACGCAGTCGAAAAAAAATAATTTACCGATTTTACCGATTTACATTGATGGCAAATTGTCAAATTTCTTTTATCGATTATCCAGATTCAGAACATTTTTGGGAATTAAAGCCAATATTGAAATGCTTTACCTCGCGAATGAATTATTTAAACAAAAAAATCAAAGCATTCGATTTGTAGTTGGAGATTTAATTCTTCCCGAACAACTCGATGAGTCAAAAAACTTTAAAAAATGGACAGAGTTTGTCCGCAAAAAAGTGTATGAAATGGAGAAATGAATCTGAAATGATTTTTTTTTACTAGTTTTATAACTCAAATAGAAATTCAAGATGCAAGAAATAATACCAGCGATCTCAAGGGAAATACTAAAAAGTGAATTAAATAAAGAACGTTTCTTAAGAAAAACAAGAAAAGGTGACAATGAAATTTATTGTGTCAATGTGCACAACGCGCCAAATACTTTGCAAGAAATTGGAAGATTACGAGAAATCACATTTCGTGCATCAGGCGGTGGCACAGGATTATCCTGCGATTTAGATGAATTTGACACCAGTGAAATTTGTTACGAGCAACTGATTGTCTGGTCGCCAGAAGATGAAGAAATAATTGGAGGTTACCGCTATATTTTATGT
>CAZHLZ010000283.1:0-1366 GCA_964532475.1 uncultured Chitinophaga sp. | reverse complement strand
CAGGCAATTGATCCAAGTTCAAGTGAAATTCATTTATCAACAAGTCATTATTTCGATTTCACAGACAATTTTATAAAAAATTATTTACCAAAAACGATTGAATTGGGCAGAAGTTGGGTTCAACCTAATTTTCAACCAAGCGTTAATCCACGAAAAGGCTTGTTCGCTCTTGATAATATTTGGGATGGTTTAGGTGCCATTGTTGTTCAAAATCCATCGTATAAATATTTTTTCGGAAAGGTTACTATGTATCCAAGTTATCAGGTTGAAGCAAGAGATTTTTTACTTCACTTCATGAATCATTATTTCCCTGATAATGAAAAACTTATGAAGCCATTTCATCCACTTCAACAAAATGGAAACGAAGAATTTTTCGCAAATCAATTAAAAGATTTGGATTTCAAAGATGGTTTTAAGGTTTTAAATTCATTCGTTCGTGAAAAAGGAGAAAATGTTCCACCTCTTGTGAATATTTACATGCATCTATCGCCAAGTATGAAAACTTTTGGCACAGCTGTAAATCCTGATTTTGGTGGTGTGGAAGAAACTGGAATTTTGGTAACAATTGATGATATTTATTTGGAGAAAAAGGAAAGACATATTTTGATTTCTTAGGCAGGAGTTAGGAGTTAGTAGTTAGTAGTTAGTAGTTAGGAGTTGGGAATTAGTTGCAATTAGTTGTAGTTAGGTGGGAGTTTCAATTTACAACTTGAGTAGAAACGTGCTGATTAAGCGAAAATTTCGAGATGTTCTTAAACATTTATTAAAAAAAATACAGTCATTCTAAGATATACTTATGTAAGACAGAAAGTACCACTGTTTCCTCTGATTCTTTTGTTTTTTTCTTGGAATATTTGTTTTTCAATTCATTTAAAGTGAAAGAATTAGCAATTGTGCCAAGAGCATTTCCTTTATTCTGTTGAATCAAACGTTGCGTTGAGCCAACAAGTGACTTAATCATTATTTCTTTATCCCGCTTTAGTTGGATCTTAATAATTAGGAGGCGAGAAAAAGTTTCAAAGAAATAATTGTTACTATACATAATTGGATGCAAAAGTTTAAGTGCTTTCTTAGTATCACCAAGTTTATCAGCAAGAAGCGCTAGTAAAAAGTCCTCCAATAATTTGCTTTCACCCTTGAAAAAAATGTGATTTTGCGTCAATAAGCCCTCTGCAAATTGTAGCTCATCGTTCAAAATGTTGAAGAGAATTTTGTAAAACAAAGTATTATTGTTTATTATTGAATATGCCTCAAAATGCTCTTCAATTTCATTTGCTAGGATCATTAAGTCTTGAATTTCAACCCCTGAGAAAAAAAGCAAACGTAGTTCTAAGAATCGAATCTTTCGGTCTAAATCGTAATATTC
>CAZHLZ010000282.1:0-4885 GCA_964532475.1 uncultured Chitinophaga sp. | reverse complement strand
CGATTGAAAGAATACCATGTAGAAGTGGTCAACGATGAATTGGTTGTAACCGACGAAGAAGGCGACTTATTTGAGTACAATCCAAGCAATAAAGAAAGTCAGCGCATACAGGAGACATTGTTTCATGAGAAAGAAACCATCATTGAAAAATGCTTGTTTGGAGTTGACATCAACCCCAATTCTGTAAAGATTTGCCGTCTGCGATTATGGATAGAACTTTTAAAAAGTGCTTACTACAAAAATGCTACAGAACTGGAGACCCTTCCAAACATTGACATTAATATCAAATGTGGCAATTCATTGGTGAGTCGTTTTGCCATTGATTCAGACCTAAAGCAAGCCCTTAAAAAGAGTAAATGGTCTATAGACAGCTATAAGCTGGCCGTTGATACATACCGTAATGCCGAGAGCAAGGAGCAAAAACGAGAAATGGAAAAATTGATAGCCGATATAAAATCGGATTTCAGGAGCGAAATATCGACCAACGACCCCAAGGTACTTAAACTTCGAAAACTCTCAGGAGAGTTGTTCCAAATGACCAACCAGCAGCAATTGTTCGAAATGAGCAAGAAGGAGAAATCAGCTTGGAATAAAAAGGTGCAGGATTTAACGACAGAAACAAAGAAACTGGAAACGGAAATAGAGGAAATTAAAGCCAATAAGATTTATGAAAATGCTTTTGAATGGCGGTTTGAGTTTCCGGAGGTTTTGAATGATGAGGGGGATTTTGTGGGATTTGATGTGTTGATTGGGAATCCGCCTTATGTTCAACTACAGAGTATAAAAGAGATTTCGTATCAACTTGAACAGTTGCATTATTTCACATATACAAGTATGGGAGACCTATATGCATTATTTTACGAAAAGGGAAATCAAATTTTAAAAGAAAATGGTTATTTATGCTTTATTACAGGAAGCGCCTGGATGCGAACAAATTATGGCTCAAACTTAAGAAATTATATAATTAATTATACATCATTATTAGAATTAATTGACTTATCAGATTGTGATATTTTTGATAGTGCAACTGTTTTAACAACAATAGTAACTTTCCAAAACTCTCCTATAAGGAAACCTATCAAAGCAATTAGATTTACCAAGAAAGATCAATATAAATTAATTAACCTAAAAAATGTATTTGCTAATGAGCATACTTTAATAAACTCATTTTCCGAATCTTCTTGGGTTATAACACATCAATTAACATATAATATTAAAACTAAAGTTGAGAGATTAGGGAAAAAACTAATCGAATGGGATGTAAATATTAACAGGGGTATATTAACTGGATTTAATGATGCGTTTATTGTAGATGGAGAAACAAAAGAGGTTTTAACATCTAAGGACCCTAAAAGTATAAATATATTAAAACCAATATTACGTGGAAGGGATGTAAAAAGGTATTATTATGATTATGAAGATTTATGGCTTATAGCTACGTTTCCAAGTTTGAATATACAAATAGATGAATATCCAGCTATAAAGGAATATCTGAGCACTTTTGGCAAAAGATTACACCAAACTGGAGAAAAAGGATCAAGAAAAAAAACTTCTGGCAAGTGGTTTGAAATACAAGATACTATAGCATATTGGAAAGAATTTGAGAAACCAAAAATGATTTATCCAAATATGACTAAATTTTTACCTTTTTCATTAGATTTAGAAGGCAAATATTTAAATGACAAATGTTTCATTATGACTGGTGAGTACTTGTATTATTTAACTGCTTTTTTCAATTCAAAACTATTTAAGCATTGTTTTTCGGATTCTTTTCCTGAACTTCAAGGAAATTCTAAGGAAATTAAAAAATTTATAATGGAAGAAATTCCTGTAAAGACAATTTCAGACGAATCTTTGTTCAAAGAAATAATCTCGAAAATAATAAACATTAAGAAGTTAAATTCAATGACAGATACGTCTCAACTTGAGACTAAGTTAGACCATCTAATTTATAAAATTTATAATTTATCTGAAGAGGAAATTAAAATTATTGAAGACTCTATAAAATGATACTAAAACACGCTTATTTACTACCCCTTTTTATTTTTATTTGGTCAATTTGCACACGCCAGTAAAAAAGCAGAAAGAATCATTATTGACCTAACCAACGAATGGAACATTGCCAATAAATCATTGAAATAAGATATTTTCATTCTTCAATACTATTTGGCAAGATTCAGATTTTCTACAAAATTCCCTTTTAAATTTGTCATTGAATGAAGATTTTATTAATTGAAGATGAAATACAATTGGCAAAAGAAATTACTCAATTTCTTATAGGTAATAATATAATCTGTGAACATGCAATAAATAAGGATTCCGCTCTTGAAAAAATAAATCAGTACGAATATGATTGTATTTTACTTGATCTAATGTTACCAGATGGCAATGGACTTGATATTTTAAAGGAACTTAAACTACTCAACAAGAATGAAGGTGTCATAATTATTTCTGCAAAAGAACATATATCAACAAAAATTGAAGGATTGCAATTAGGCGCTGATGATTATTTGACTAAGCCGTTCCACCTTCCTGAGTTACATGCAAGGATTCAGGCATTGGTACGCAGAAAATCATTCAATGGCAACAATGTATTAAAGTTCAATGAAATAAGCATTGATTTGTTTAAAAAAAATGTAATTGTAAATGGTCTCGAAATCAAAATTACAAAAAAGGAATACGATTTAATGGTCTATCTAATCGGTAATTCAAACAGAGTTTTATCAAAAGAAACGATTGCTGAACACTTATCGGGTGACCAGGCCGATTTGTTGGTGAATCACGATTTTGTATATGCTCATATCAAAAATCTTAAGAAAAAGCTTTTGGAGGCAGGGGCTAAAGATTATATCAAAACAGTTTATGGAATCGGTTATAGATGGCAATCATGAAAAAGCGACTTTTAAATAAAACTTTACGAACTTATCTGATTGCATCAATTCTGGTTTTAACAATCAGTGCACCAGCATTTTTTTATCTTACAAGGTACATTCAAATTGAGGAAGCAGAAGAAATGCTCTATTTAAGGAAGCATGAGTTCGAAAAAATATACATCCATCAATTGACATCATCAAAAATAGCAGAATGGAACCGTTGGAATTTTGATACAAAAATTGAGAGACAGTCGATTGAAAAAACAGTAATTTCTGACGATTATTTTAAAAACACAATGGATGGGGACATGGAACCTTATAAAGTCCTAAAAACTCCGGTAATAATTGAGGGTGAGAAGTATACTTTTCTCACAAGGATCAGCATGCTCGATTCCGAGGATACACTTTATAATGTAATGCTCATTTACCTGACAGTAATCCTTCTTTTGTTAGTCATCATGTATCTGATTACAAAATACTATTCAAAACGATTGTGGAAGCCTTTCCAAGAATTACTTGAGCAGTTAGAATCATTTGATTTAAGTAAACCTGGAGTTATTAACTATCCAAAAACTGAAATTGATGAGTTCGCAAGAATGAATACTGTTATTGGAAGATTAATTGACAGAAATCTGTCCGTTTTTAACGCTCAAAAAGAATTTGTTGAAAATGCAGCTCACGAATTACAGACTCCTTTAGCGATCATGAGGGCTAAATTAGATAATCTGGCTCAAGGTGATTTAACTCAAAATGATGCGGCTTCCATTGAAGCACTGAATCACTCTTTGGAAAGGCTAACTCATCTTAACCGAAACATTTTACTACTCTCAAGAATGGAGCATGATTATTATTCTTCTGAGGAAAATGTTTCAGTCAATGATATGCTTCAGCATCAGTTTGAATTTCTTGCTGAACAACTGGCGTATTCTAACATTCAATTAACCTTGAATTTTAAGGAGGTAAACTATTTAAAAGCCAATAAGAGTCTGCTTGAAATTTGCCTTAGCAACCTGTTAACTAACGCTATCAAGCACAATAACAAATCTGGCACAGTTAGCGTAATTGTAGATAGTAATTCTGTAAGAATTGCTAATACTGGTAATCCTGAAGCATTAGATGCAACAAAACTGTATAACAGATTTTCAAAAAACAGTCACAACAAAGGGAGTGGCACTGGACTTGGTTTATCAATTGTCAGTCGCATTGTCGAGATTAATAATTGGCGAATCCATTACGTGTTTGAGAACTATTTGCATACATTTATTATAAATTTTTAAAAATTCAGGTTTTCTACAAATTCTATGTCCAACTTTGAATAAAAAATCATGAAAAAATCATTTTTATTATTCGCCTTTGTTGTAATAGCAAACATGCTGGCAACAGCTTATCCTTCTTCAAATGATGAAATTCCTAAAATCGTTCAGGATTCCTTTGCATCAAGACACCCAGGGATAAAGGCAAAATGGGAAAAAGAAGACCTGAAATATGAGGCGAACTTTGAGAAAGATGGAAAAGAGATGAGTGCAGTTTTTGACGTTTCGGGGAAACTTTTGGAAACTGAAATTGAAATCGAATTTGAGAGTTTACCAAAAACGATTTCAGAGTACTTGCAAAAAAACAATAAAGGTAAAATAAAAGAAGCTTCAAAAATAACAAATGCCAGTGGGTTAATTACCTATGAAGTAGAAGTGGGAAAGAGTGACCTCATGTTTGACGCTCAGGGTAATTTTATCTCTGAAAATAAGCACTAAATCATTTATGGTTAGAAAAGCGTTATTGCTAATCGTTTTTATTAGCATTTATGGAGGAGTTTATGCCCAATTTTCATCAGTCACAATATCTGGACAGGTCAAAAACTCAAAAGATACGATTGTGTCATTTGTAAATATTCAACTTTTTAAATGGCAGGACAGTTCATATGTTGCAGGCACTATTTCCGACGAAAATGGCAGATTTAGTTTACCCAATATATTCCCAGCTGAGTACTATATTTTGTTTAGTTTACCGGGACA
>CAZHLZ010000281.1:0-4891 GCA_964532475.1 uncultured Chitinophaga sp. | reverse complement strand
TTTGATTCAGAACGTGATATAAAACTCCATTATAATCAGCAGGAAACAAGTTTATTAGAGCTTAAAAAGAAGTTTTTGCCATTTGATTTATTTTCTAAAGAGGAATGTATTGGATTTTTTAGTTCAAATAACGATAACAATGTAAATTCAATCATTATGGGTTCAGATTATTACAGTAGTATTCGATATTCCAAATCTTGTTTGCTATTCAATTATTTAGAGGAATTGATTCAATCAAAAGGAGCTATTGATTATCGTAGAAAATTATTTGATGGAAGTAAAGCTTTTGAATTTAGTCCTTTGTAAAATCAGTAAAAGTATTAATGGACAATAAAAAATGGAACATTTTACTCAAATAGAAAGACAGGTTCAAATAGGCTCCTCGCGACAAATTATACTACTGAATAAAGAATCCTCATTGCAACTAATGACCAAAGATAATTTGAACTACATTTATTCTTTTCCCAATGCTTTAGAATTGTTTCATAACTGTACTGCCTGGGGAATTGGATATATCTTATACGGTTATATGATAGTCTGTTCAACTGAAGGAGTCAAAATTATTGCACTCCTTTCAGCACCTGAACCCATTTGTATTGCTGAAGATTATACCGTTTTGAATAAAATTTTAGATATTATTCAAACTTGTTGGAAAGACAAAGAAAGTGAGACGCACCTGCCTAAAAATGAAGCAACACTTGCTATGCGAAAAAAAGCATTGGAGGAAATTGCAGCATTGAGCCCCAATGCCGATTTGTCGGTTTGTGATTGGATTGCATTTGAAGAATTAAGTATCTCAATGTCTTAAAATCAAAACTAAATTCAGATTATAATTCATCAAAAAAATGTCAAAGTTCAAATGTAGTTTTCGATTAGTAGAAAAATTTGCGGAAATGGGCTCAACATCTCACGCTTGGATTGCTTTACATCGTTGTGTGGAAGCCTTCTCAAGTACAAAAGGTCAATCATTCCAAGCAACTTTTGAAGTCTTAGAAGCAATATTTACTTTTGAAAGAAAAAACAATTCATTGGACATCCAGACTATTTTACGCTGCGCTAGTTTCTTCATCTTAATCAATGAGCAAAAACTAAAAAGTCATTTTGAGAAAATGGCAGACTACGAAATGCTTTCTGCTATTGAAAAGAAAGAATGGCAAGAAGTCATTTATCTTCATAACAACAGAGCCTACAATCAAAAAATCGATGGTTTTAAAAATGTTCATCCTACGGCATATAACCGCGTTCAATCGTTGACTTTTTCAATCTTGATTAACGAAAATCGAACTGACTTTGGCTTCAAAAAATATGATTCTGGATTTTATTTAGAAAAACCACTTTCACTTGGCTCGTTTTTATAATGGCTCTTTGTAAACGTTTTAGTGAACATTACAACAATGAAACCGATTGGGACTTGTACCACTTAGAAATACCAGAAGCCCATCAAAAAATCATTGAGAACTACTTTAATTGGCAACAAAATTTTCCACCTCAACCCGATTCTCGTTCCGGAGAGAATTTTTTAGAAGTCGCAGCGAGGATTCAGGGTTTCAAAAGGATTAAAAAGCAATTGGAGGCGAATGAGTTTGATTTTCTGGTCTTTTATTTAAGCCATTAAGACAAAATAGAATCAATAACTAATACTAAATAAATAATTTCAATAAAACATTTTTTATCTAGTTTCCTCTCTCAATCAGAAGTATTATATACTCTACTCAACAAATCCATCAAATTTTGATCAAAAAACTGCTAATTGTTTGTAAAATAAATTTAATTTTGTTGGAAATATTTTTCGATGTATAAAATCAAAAAGCACTGTTTATTACTACTGATCTTGTCAAGTTCTTTTTTCGCCTACAATCAAACCAAAATTGAAGGTTTTATTGAAGACAAGCGAGGAAATCCAATCAAAGCTGCAAATATCTCCATCAAAGATTCGTATGATGGAACGATCTCTGATTCGACAGGTTTTTATTCATTTACAACTTTCGAAAAAGGAGAAGTAATCTTGAGCGTAACTTGTCCGTTTTATAAAAACAATGAGCAAAAAATCACTTTGGACAAGCCGCAAATTGCATTAACGATAGTTTTGAAAGAAACGATTAATGAACTTTCTGCCGTGACTATTTCTGCGGGTTCTTTTGAGGCAAATGATAAAAATCGTGCTGCCGTTTTAAAACCACTTGATATTGTGACAACTGCTGGCTCAAATGCAGATATTTCGGCAACTTTACAGACTTTACCAGGAGCACAACGAGTGGGAGAAAGCGAAGGTTTATTCATTCGAGGTGGTTCTGCTGAAGAAAGCAAAATTATCATCGATGGAACGGTTGTAAATAATTTCTTCTTTTCTTCCGTCCCTGGAATCGCACAGCGCGGTAGGTTTTCTCCATTTTTGTTCATTAACACATCATTTAGTACAGGAGGTTACAGCGCACAATACGGTCAAGCTTTAAGTGCTGTTTTAAACCTAGAATCCATTGATGTTGCTAAAGAATCAGAATTTCAAGCAGGAATTTCACCCATCTTCGGAAATATTGGTTTTCAGAAAGTGCACAAAAACAAAAAATTTAGTTTTGATTCGAGTTATTCTTATTCAAATTTGACCTTGTACATGATGTTAGTACCACAAAAACAAGAATTTTTTCAGGCCCCAACTTCACACAATTTGGACTTCAATTTCCGTTACCGTCTTAAAAAAGGAATGATTAAGTTCTATTCGTATTACAATCATAGTGGACTTTCTTTACGTTCAAATTCATTGGATAGTCTTGGTCTAAAAAATATGTTTGCCTTAAAAAACTCCAATTTATTCATGAATCTTAGTTGGAAACATCTTTTTGGCAAAAATTGGAAACTTTATTCCGTTGCAAGCTATAGTTTTAACGATGATGCTATCAAAAATGAAATGCAAAATAGCTTCAACGAACGACTTCCAATAACAGGAAATAGTTTATTTGACAACGCTTCCTTTAATATTCGTTCCTTCAAAACGATGGCACAACTGCGTTCTACTTTGGAGAAAAAATTCGATGGATTAAATGCTATTCGCTTTGGAGCAGAAGTGTGGCACAATAAGGACAAGGCAAATTACGATTTCTATTTTGGGAAATTTGACGTTCCGATTGATGAAACCTATTCAGCTGCATTTGTAGAATCAGATATTTATTTGAGTAATAAATTAGCTTTCAGACCAGGGATTCGCTACGAATATTCTGATTTAACTCAAAAATCGAATATTGCTCCAAGAGCAAGTTTATCTTATCAAGTGGCGAAACCTACTCAAATAAGTTTCGATTACGGAATTTTTTACCAAACTCCAGAAAGAAGGTATTTGACTCAAAATAGCAATTTCAAATACACACGTGCAGATCATTACATCCTAACTTTTCAGCATTTAACCCAATATTACACTTTTCGAACACAGGTTTATTATAAAGATTATTTGAATTTGCTAAAAACGGATGCAAGTAACCAAAATGCTGTGAGTACTGATGGATATGGCTACTCAAAAGGATTTGAACTTTTTTGGAGAGACAAAAAAACCATCAAAGGGCTCGATTATTGGGTAAGTTATTCCTATTTGGATACCAAAAGAGACTATTTGAATTTTCCAGTTTATGCACAGCCAACTTTTGCAGCTGCCCACACGGGAAGTTTAGTGATAAAAAAGTTTTGGGTGAAAAAAATGTTTGGAATTAATTGGAGTTACAATTGGGCAACAGGTCGTCCTTACTACAACCCAAATAGACCATCTGAGGAATATTTAGCTGACAAAACACCCTTTTATCACAGTAATAACCTTAGCATAAACTGGTTGAAAATTAAGGACAAACGCACTGCAGTCTTTGTTTTGGGAATCAACAATGTATTTAACCAAAAACAAGTATTCAGTTATACTTACAGCAATACTATTGTGGATGCGAATAATCAATTAGTTCGAGAAGAACTTGGGCCGCCAGCAAGAATGAGCTTTTTTATTGGAGCATTTTTCAGTTTTGGAGTGGACCGTTCGCAAGATGCCATCAATAATAATTTGTAAAATAGGAAATTAGGCACTAAATTTGTAACAAAGCAAAAAAAATAAAATTATGAAACAGATATTACTTCTTTTAACCGTTTTCTCTTTGTCTTTTGTAAAAGCGGAAGAAAGCAAATATGAAAGCGGAATGAATAAAGCGTTAACGCAATATCAAACTGCAAAAACTAGTCAAGAAATGCTTGCAGCATCAGCTTTATTTGAACGAATTGGTGAAGCAGAAAAAGACAAATGGTTGCCATTTTATTACGCTGCATTATCAAACAACATGGCTGCTTGGATGGACGAAAAAGCTGACAAAGATAAATTTGCAGAAAAATCATTGGCATTAATTGAAAAAGCTGAAGCGTTGGAAAAAAATAATTCTGAAATTTACCTTTTACGTCAAATGGCTGCTGTTTTGCAAATGTCGGTTAATCCGATGAGTCGCTGGCAAACTTATGGTGCTACTGCTACAGAAGCACTTGAAAATGCAAAAAAAGCTAATCCTAATAACCCAAGAATATACTTCTTAGAAGGTCAATCAATCTTCAATACTCCGAAAGCCTTTGGTGGTGGAGCAAAAAATGCAAAACCTTTGTTTGAGCAATCAGTAAAATTGTTTGAAACATTTGTTCCAGATTCAGCTTTACACCCAAATTGGGGAAAAGAAGATGCTGCAAATATGTTAAAAGAATGTGAGAAATAAATTAAAAAGAAAAACCGAATTCATCTAGTTCGGTTTTTTTTTGTTCTTTAAATCGTTGGCAAATATCACTTTACATCAATTTAATTAATTTGGATTATTTAATTCTCTTCATATTATTAACCTCAGTTCGATTATTAAAATTGGATTCAGACCGCTTAGAAACAATG
>CAZHLZ010000280.1:4047-4896 GCA_964532475.1 uncultured Chitinophaga sp. | reverse complement strand
TCGATTAAACGCCTTGACTAACAGTTTTTTATGTCAATCTGAATTTCAATTTTAATAATCGAACTGAGGTTTTTAGTAAAACAGATAAAGACGCTACTTTTATGCGTATGAAAGAAGATCACATGCTTAATGGTCAGTTAAAACCTGCTTACAATGTGCAAATTTCTACCTCAAATCAATACATCGTAAATTACACCTTACATCCAAATCCAACGGATACGAGAACACTAAAAGAACATATTGAACAACACGAGAAAAGCTATGGAAAAGTTGTAGAAAGCCTAACAGCTGATGCAGGATATGGCTCAGAGGAAAATTATGATTTATTAGAAACTAAAAATATCAAACCTTTTGTTAAATACAACATGTTTGATAAACAACAAAATGAAAACTACAATAAAAAAACATCTTTTAGTTCAGACAAATTACACTACAATAAAGAGAAGGATATTTATTATTGTCCAATTGGTCAAGAAATGAGCTTTAGTGGTTTTAGTAAACGAAAAACAAGCACAGGATATGAACAAACATTAAAAAAATATCAGGCAAAAAACTGCTCAACTTGTCCATTAAACGGAGCATGTCACAAATCAAAAGGAAATCGAACCATTGAAATCAATCATTCCTTGAAAAAACACAAGGAAAAAGTACATCAACTACTTAACAGCGAAGAAGGAATATAAAAAAGAAAAAAACGATGTTTGTATTAAAAAAATATTTATAAAGACAATTTTTAATAAAAAAAAAAATTTAAAAAAAAAGAAATAAAAAAAAAAAATTTAATTAATAAATTTTTTTATTGTTAATATTTTTTAAATTTATCTATTCAAAAGATGGAAAATACTACTA
>CAZHLZ010000280.1:0-4037 GCA_964532475.1 uncultured Chitinophaga sp. | reverse complement strand
AGTACATCAACTACTTAACAGCGAAGAAGGAATAGAAAAAAGAAAAAAACGTTGTTACGATGTCGAACCAGTTTTCGTTCAAACCAATCAAATTCTTCTGGCTTTTTTAATCCTAAAATCGCTTTACTTTTTTCCATTATTTACACATTTTAATTAATTAAATGTGTAAATCTATTTTAGGACAAGACAGAAAACCAGCAATTTACGCCTTCTAACCTTTCTTAAAATTAGTTAGAGTTTAACAACACATTGATCTAGGTCATTGATAAAACTTACAATTTAATTTTGCGATTGTTTTATAGAACATTTTTGGTAATTTAGATAAACATTTACAGATGATATATTCACCAAAATTTGTTCTGAATTTTACATCGGTTAACTACCTTGATAAGGATTCAAAAAAAATGTTGGATTAAGAATCAAAAGAAATGAATCTGCTTAAATAACAGGATTGGATATAGTTAAATAAGTCCACCTAGCTACCAACCTTTTTTTGGGTATTTTCTTTTTGAAGTTAAATTATTAAAAATCAAAGCTACAATAAGAAGAATAACTACACCTGAAAGTACGGGTGAAAGGATGTAATAAAAACCTAATTCTTTAATGTTTTCAGATCCAATTATTGCAATTAATGCTGTTGCTCCTCCAGGTGGATGAAGTGTTTTGGTAAATTGCATGATTGCTATCGAAAGAGAAACAGCGAGAGGAGCAGCAATCCAGAGCATGTCAGGTAGTGATTTTTGAGCACAAACTCCAACAAATGCACTTAGAACATGACCTCCAATTAAATTTCGAGTTTGTGCTAAAGGGCTTTGTATTGCACCATAAATCAGTACGCTAGTTGCTCCAAAAGAACCTATTAGGAAAATATTTTCAATTTCTTCTAAATAAAAACTCTGAATACTTGCAATTATTCCAATTCCTACAAATGACCCAATAAATGACCAAAAAAGTTCATATTTATCAGTTAGCGTTTCTTTGTAAACAACATATTTACTGATACGATAACTTCGTTTAATTCGATTTCTTACTTTATTCACTCGGCTAAAATACGTTTTACTTCTTTGATTCAAGTAACAATTGCTGTTCTAATTTTACTGCTTTAATAAAAAGTATGTTGTTTTCCAGATGGATATGTAAATGTAAATCTTTTTCAAATTCAGCTAAAAGTTTATATGTGAGTTTATATGTATTACATGCGTCATTTGGTGGAGTATAATTATTTGTTAATTGAGCAATTTCTCTAAAACGCTCACCTTCATGATTGTGTTCTTGATGCATTTTCTCAATTGGATTTATAACAAATTCGTGTGTTACTTCCTTTTTTGAAACCATTTTTTGAATATAAGGAAATAGAATCAATTCTTCTTTTTTCATGTGCGCAGCTAAGTCAGTTATAGCGTGAGAAAAAAGATCATATATACGCAATAATTCTGGATGAGTTTTTCCGTGAACTGTCACAATTTTTTGAAGCAAAGGTTTTATTTCGTTTGACTTTTCTTCAACAAAACGATGATGTTTTTTTACAATGTAATCGATTAGTAAATCCAAAGGCCAGCTTGAAAAATCAATTTGATCAGTTGAATTACTGTCAACAATTTCATTTAGCTCATGAATGATTTGACTTTTGTTTTCAGGAGTTAGTACATCTTTTAACATACGGTTTCCTTGACAACAAAAATCAATTTGATATTTTGAGAAGATATGAGCGCTTTTGTAATTCATTGCAACAATTTCTCCTATTGTATTATTTTCTGAATAATTCATATTCTAGATTTTAAAAGTGAAATTCCAAACAGGAATAAAAAAACAACTTTAATGACTTCCATTCCAACATAATACAAATGATGAAATGATTTTGCAACTTCTTTTCCTTGTATGTGCAACTCTGCTCTCGCATCAAGTGTTGGCAATAACCAGATTGTTTGAACGAATAGCATGATAAATGGTACTAAGAGGAATAATTTTTGAGAAGTTAATTGCTCACCATTCCATGCAATATTTAGAATAATAATTAAAGCTAAAATAATTTCAACTTTATTTAAAGCACTAAAAACCAATCGACCAATACCTAAACCGAGGGGTAGGGTGACATTAGGGGCTCTAAATTTAAGCCATGCTTCCATAAAACTTATCGCGCAAACAAATCCAATCCAAAGAAATATACTTGCAATGTTAATAGACTGATTCATCTTTATAAAATTGGAATTTGATTGTTGTTTCGATAATATTCAATTTTTGACTGAAACATTTCAGCCATTCTTGCTCCTTGCCATTTTGCACGTTCTGCTTTCTCACCAATAAAAAGTGAATCTACAGTTTCAAAGAAAATTTGAATCCATGCCAGAAAGTGTGTCGAATCGACTGGTAATTTTGCGTGAGGCACAAATGGACTTCCATTATAAGTATGTTGGTCTAACAAAACAGTTTGCCAAAAGCGATACATTTTTTCTAAATGTGCTGCCCATTTGTCTTGTATTACGTCTTCAAAAATATTATTTAAAGTGCTGTTATCACGCACTCGTGAATAAAACAAATCAACAAGTTGCTTTACATCATCTAAGGTTTCTATATCTTTTTTCATTTTTATCTAATTTATTTGATTCTGAAATTTAGTTTATCACACATATAAATGATACACAATTATAATTAAATTCGTAATACCACTTAAGTAAAGCAATCCAAGACACCATTTTGCAGGCCCTTGTGCTATAAAAGCAGCATTCGATGCCATTGTTAGAACTGCACAAATGCCAAGTGAAATAAAATTATCATCTTGTAAACTTAGCATTGCAGCAATCGACCCCCAACAACTTTGTGCAGTTAAAAAAACAGTCATTAAACCAAATCTTGCATTATCAAATTGATTTGCTTGTTTCTCGAACCATGATTTTTCACTTTCTTTTTTCATATAATTAATATTTGCGATACTTTTATCTTAAATTATCTTAAATTTTTTTTAACTTTTAAGTGTAAATTTTCCAGTATTTAGATCTGTTGCTAAATCAAATACAGTATTGTTATCAAGCATGTTTTTTAAATCGGCTCTAATTTTTGAAAATTTATAATGTAAAGGACAAGGTTTTTCGCTATTGCATTTCTCTAAACCTAGAGCACAGCCTTGATAAACAGAGTCACCATCAATAGCATACACAATGTCACTAATTTTTGTGGTTGTTAATTGCTCCATAGAAATACTAAATCCACCATTTGGACCTGTATGTGAGTTTACAATGTTGTATTTTGTCAAAGCCCCTAATACTTTAGCTGTAAATGCTTCAGGAGAATTTATTTCAGATGAAACTTCACCAATCTTCACTCGATTTCCTTTTATCGACTGAGTCGCAATAAATACAATTGCCTTGATTCCGTATTCACATGCTTTTGAAAACATCCTTTTTTTTTTACAAATATAACAATATTTATATTTAAGATAAAAATATCGTAAATATTTTTTTACTTTTGTTATGAAAATTGAGTTTGGACTGAGATTTGATTTTTTAGTAATGAATTCTGTTGTTGCTGTTCAAAATTTTCAATAGTTATTTAACCTATTAAGTAATATTTATGTTGTAACAATTTGCTAAGGAATACGTTCTTTGAACAGAAATTAATAAAATATAGAAGATGAAAGTATATACAGTATTAATGTTGGTCTTTGTTCTGTCCGCTTTTTCAAATAATGAAGTGACGCACAAAAGAATGGCCAAAAATTATTCGATTCATCTTTAATTTGGACAGCAAATAAAGTTGATATGATTGAATTGATGTACGCTTTGTTCGCCTCAAGAGCAATTAATGATGGGAATATTGAAATTAATAAAATAGCTGATTTCTTTGAAGCTGTTTTCAAAATCAATTTAGGAGATTATTACCGAACTTATTCAGAAATGAAATTAAGATCTAATAAATTCAAATTTCTTGAAAAATTAATAGATTCCTTGGAAAATAAAATGCATAATGACGGACTAATTATCATAAAATAAGGTCTGTTATGATGAAATCATCCCGAAAACCCCATAAATAGGGGCTTCGGG
>CAZHLZ010000279.1:0-4938 GCA_964532475.1 uncultured Chitinophaga sp. | reverse complement strand
TATTATAATTTTCTCAGGACTTTAATTCCCTTAAATTGTAAAGTCATTATTACCGGTGGAAATCACGATTCTCCTCAAGTAATAAATGCTCCAAAAGAACTTCTGAATTTATTAGATGTTTCTGTAATTGGTGGTTCACCAGAAAATATTGCCGATATATTTATCGAATTTAAGAAAGGTGATGAAAAATTAATTGTTGCCGCTGTTCCCTACTTGCGTGATCGTGATATACGACAATCGGTTGCTGGGGAAAGCTATGAAAATAAGATTGAACAAATGCGTGAAGGGATAAGCGATTACTTCTTGAAAATCAATAATTTCCAGCTGGAAAATTTTGCAAATACTCCTTTTATCATCATGTCCCATTTGTACGCAAAAGGTGCAACAATTACTGAGAGTGAGCGAGAAATACAAATAGGAAATCAAGCTGGAGTGGAGGCTAAAATATTTGGAAATCAAGCTGTTTATGTCGCACTTGGCCACATTCATCGTCCGCAAATTGTTGAAAATGAACACGTCAGGTACAGCGGTTCCCCTATTCCACTTAGTTTTAGTGAAAAAGATGACCAAAAACAAGTGGTACTTATTGAAGTTAGTGAAAAATTGGAAAAAATTGAGCTTTTAAAAATACCTAAATTTCGAAAATTAATATTAATGACTGGTACCTTAAACGAAATTGAAAGCAAAATCGAACAATTTCAAAGCGATTCCCAATTATGCGATTTAATAGAAATAATTATTGAAGAAGAACATCAAAATTATGATACAATTCTTGGTTTAGAACGACTTCTTTCCATGGAAACTGGAGAAAAATTCAAAATTGTAAAAGGTAAAATTGAATTCAAAAACAAAATAAAAGGAACTGGTAGTTTTTTATCAGAAGAAGATGATTTAGGAAGTTTTCAAGCCATTGATTTATTCAAAAAACGAATTGAAATGGATGAGTCAATTGAAGATTCAAGTGAATTATTACTTGCGTTTAAAGAAATTATCGAACATTTAGACTAAAATCAATGAAAATTTGTGAAATCCGCTTAAAAAACATTCATTCCTTAAAAGGTGAACATCAAATCAATTTTGAAGATGGTGTATTAAAAGATGCTGGTTTGTTTGTAATTACTGGTCCAACTGGTTCTGGAAAATCAAGTATTTTAGATGTAATTACTTTAGCCTTATACAATCAAATTCCACGGATTAAAGGTTCGATTTCCAAAAATATCATTGAAAGTGAAGGTGTTATCATTACAAAAAATACGGACGATTGTTATGCAGAGGTTTTGTATGAAGTGAAAGGTGAATTCTACCGTTCAAATTGGTCAATAAAAAGAACTAGAAATCGAACACTGTCTGAACGCACAGTTACTTTAACACATGTTTCAAACAACAATCAAATTATTTCGAATAGCATTAGCGAGGTTCCAAAACTAAATGAATCACTAATTGGCTTGAATTATGAGCAATTTGTGCAGTCAATGATTTTGGCTCAAGGTCAATTTTCAAAATTATTGCTGGCAAAACGTGACGAACGAAATAAATTGCTGGAGGAAATTACTGGAACTTCAATTTACCGAAAAATCGGAATCCTTGTGTTTCATAAATATGCAGAAAAAAAGCGCGCTGTAGCTGATCAAGAATTAATCATGGGTGAAACTATTTTGCTCAATGAAGATGAAATTAATGAAATCAAGAAAGAAATTAGTAACAAAGAACCTTTACTTAAAATAAAAAATGAAGCACTTTCAAGTTTAAATTCTCATAAAACAACGAAAGAAACGCTTTTAAAATCAAGTGCAGAAATAAACAAAATTGAGGAGGAAGAAATTCAATTAAAAAAAGACAAACTAGTCCTTCATGATGAGCTAAAAAAATTAGATGAACATAACAAATTCGTCATTTTTAAAGAGGAGTTTTTAAGCATCAAAAATCTTGAAAAAGAAAAAATCAAAATTGAAGCAACTATTTCTAAGTTATCGGAGGAAAAAGTAATTTTGGATGAGAATCAAAATCAAGTCATTGAAAAAGGAGCAATTTTGGTAAAAAAAGAATTGAATTTTTCCAATTTCCCTACAGAATTAGAAGCCTTTCAAACAGAAGTTAAAATACTAATAGAAAAAGAAAATTTAAGTAAAAGTCAATTAGAAACTGAAAAAGAACGATTTTCCTCTTTTTTACGCAACCTATATTCAGTTGGAATAAAATTACAAAACTCAGCAGAATTGGAATCTGAAGTTTACTCAATTTTGAACGACATCAATAAAAAAGCGGTCGAAAACAAGGTAAATGATTTGAATGAAATTTTTTTTAAGAAAAATGAAATAAATGAATTAAAAAATCCTGCTATTCAGCTTATTGGCGATAAAAAACTTTTTGATGAAAAGGCTTTACGAATTAAAGATCTAAGTGGAAAAATTGATACTGCAGAAAAGCAAAATCTCGATTTTATAGAAAATCTAAATCTAGTTCTTCCAAAAATTAATCTAATACAAGTAGAATTGGAAGAAATAAGCAGCAAATTAGAAGAAAACAAGAAAGTCAAAAGTTTAGAACATTTGCGTGTGGAACTGGAAAAAGATTGTCCTTGTCCTTTATGCGGTTCATTGGAACATCCATTTGCTCTGAATCAGCAGGAAGTTGTGATTGATTTATTACAAGAAAAAGTAAACACCTTAAGCCAGCAAAAAGACCATTATATGGCAGAAAAAATCAAATTGGAAAGTAATGTTTCAAATTCTAATTCGATTATACAAACTTTAAAAAGTGAAGAAATAGACAAGAAGTTTGAATTAAAGACTTTAGAGGATAAAATCTCTTTACTTTGCATGAAAATTGGCTGGAAAATCTCTGAAACCGTCGAGAAATGGCAAGAAAAACTAGCTTTTTGGGACAGCCAATTGAATAGTTTAATAGAATTAGAAAAACTGTTACTGAGCAAAGGAAGTTTAGAAGAACTATTACTTTCAATCAAAAAAAATAAAGACTTTGAAGAGCAATTCACCAAAGCTAGCACCCTTCGAAAAACAAAATATACAGGCTCAAATTGCGACCAGGATGTTAATTCTTTGTTACAAGCCTTTAATACCATAAAAACGAAAATCGAACAAAACGACCTAACTAGCAAGCAATTAAATAATGAAATTTCTGAAATAAAAAGTAATTTTGAGCTTCAATCAAAGAACTTAACTCTCAAAATTTTACCTTTAGGTCTATCAAATTTTGACCAACTTGCAGAGAAAATTTTGGATGAACAAATCATCATTTCCTTGCGCAACAAGAAAAACTTAATTGAAACTCGTGAAACGGTTCTCAAAACACGTCGCATTGAGCAAGAGAAACTATTCCAAGAAGCAAAAAAAATGGATGTTCTTGACATTGATTTGACTGAAATCATTCAAAAAATAGCACTTGAAACAGCAGAAATTGAAGTTTTAAAGCAAGAACTTTGGACCTTGGATAAAAAGCTGGAAGATGATATTTTAAAACGAGAAAAAGTAAAGGAAAATCAAATCAAGTTGGAGCAATTATTGAAAGATCAAAAACTTTGGCATAAAATGAATGAACTTATTGGCGATGGTACTGGAAAAAAGTTCTCCAATTTTGTACAAGATTTAAGCTTAAAACAATTGCTAGCTTTTGGCAACAAACGTTTGGTGGGATTTTCTGATCGATATTTATTTGAATTTGAGCCAGAAGCAGAAAGTTTGAACGTCATCGATACCTTCATGGGAAATACTAAACGTTCGGTAAGTTCGCTTTCAGGAGGAGAAAGTTTCAAATTAAGTTTGGCCTTAGCCTTTGCTTTATCTGATATGGCTGCAAAAAATGTAAACATTGAATCCTTGTTTATCGACGAAGGTTTCGGAACACTCGATCCAGAATCACTAGACCAAGCAATTACCATTTTGGAACACATGCAAGCAACATCCAACAAATCAATTGGAATCATTTCCCATGTCGGAGAATTGAAAGAACGTATTGGCACAAAAATTAAATTGGTTCCAGCGGGATCAGGTTATAGTAGAATTGAGTTGGAATGATTCTCCTAAATTTAAAATCGTAAGCTATAATTCACCGATGGAATTAATGGGAAAAGTGTTAATTGATGTAATTTTATTTCTTTCTGTTTATTTAATTTGTAAAATAAATAAAATGGATTTTGTTGATTATAAACATTATACAATCCAAAACTCCAAGTCCTCAAGCCTTTTTGCACTTTTTTTTCAAAACTAATTCCAAGGTCTAATTTGTGATATGCAGGCATTCGGTAACTGTTTTTACCGTAATACAATTGTGATTCATTTTGGACGTAATTTGCAGTTGAATTTGGCTCTTGATAATAATATGCTGCTAAATCGAGTTGCGTATATTTTCCTTGTGCCAAGGTTAAAGCGTTTCCTGTGGAATAAACCCACGTTGCAGTAAATTGAATTTTTTGAGTGAAAGAATAGGAAAAAACAAGAGAAATATCATGCCTTCTATCGTATTTAAATGGAAAACTTTTTCCCCCATTCAAATTTTCAAACGTACGCGTATTTTTTGATAAAGTATAAGCAATCCAACCACTTGCTTTTCCAATAGTTTTTTGAACCAAAAATTCAATTCCATACACTTCTCCCCTACCATCACTCTCGATTTTGTTTTCAATTGCATCCATGGAAAATAAATTTGCACCTTCTTTATAATCAATTAAATGAGACATATCTTTATAAAATCCTTCGATTGAAAAACTCAATGGTAGCTTTGATTTTGGAGTTGTTAAGGTAAATCCAAGCGAATATTGATTAGAGATCTCCGGAAGTAAGGATTTTGAAACAGGAATCCATAGATCAGAAGGTAATCCTGCTCCTGAATTAGACAAATAATGAATAAATTGTTTCATGCGAGAATAACCTCCTCTGAAAAATAAATTTTTCGCAATCTCAAAATCAAGATAAATACGTG
>CAZHLZ010000278.1:0-4939 GCA_964532475.1 uncultured Chitinophaga sp. | reverse complement strand
ATTGCTGTGGTGAAATGGTTGAGGATGGATATAGTGTATATATGGGGATAGATGGATGTGATGGGCTTAGAATAGGCTTAGATTAAGGTATTAGAATGGAGTTAACAAAATATATTTTGAAACGTCACGTTAAGTTATTTATATTTGTTGTATGGATAAAAAGAAAAACATAGTTGTTATTGATCTCAATACATGGACTACCCAAACTAATAAAGCTAAATTGTTAGGCTTAAATGAATCTACAATTAGACAAAGAGTATTAAGGACTAAATTAGGTAAAGGATCAACCACTGAAGAGTATTGGGACATCCCCGAGCTTAATTTAACCTTAGTTAAAAAGCCTTAAACGAGTACTTTTACTCTTTTTTAAAAAATTATGAAAATAAATTTTGACATTGTCACGTCACGTTATATATTTGCTTTGTCAATCTAAATTAAATGAAGCCTGTTTATATATATTGCCTTATTGATCCAATGGATAATAAACCGTTTTACGTTGGTTCTACTGAAAATATAAAACAAAGGATAAATGGGCATTTATTTTCCATAAACGAATGCCAGGAGGCAAATTGGAGTAAAAAAACAAAAAAGATTAATGACATAATAGAATCCGGACATAATTTAACCTACTCAATACTGCATATTGCCGACAATTTTACTAGGGATCATTATGAATATATATTTTACTCAATATTAAAAAGCCAGGGATTTAATTTACTTCAAAAACCAATATTCTGTACATCTAAAGTCATAAAAGGTAAAAAAACAAATAAATGGCAAAAATTTATAAATAGGAACCAATTCCTGGTTAACTATCTGAATATAAAAAACAATAATCTTTACTTAGAATATAATTCTAAATTCTAAATATCCTATAATAAACTAACTTTTATAAACGTTATTCTTTTAAACTTTAAAAATTACGACTATGTTACTACATGAAATTATTTCGGAGAACGAAAATCATGCCTCAGCAATAGAATATGGTCAACTGCATCCATATCTTAAAAGCCTGTACACATACTACAAACGGCAATTTTGTTGTGAGCCGGTTTTAATGGTTACTGCCGTTTTTAACGCTGCGCAATATGCAAAAATTGTACCTTCAAACGATTTTTCAGACGCAATTGAAGCTTACATGAATGGATGGGATGGATTTACGGAAGATGAAATAAATTCGGAAATTGAAGTAATTTCCTTTAATTCAAGATTATTGAAAGATTTAATTAAATAACCTTAAAAATATATAACCATGCTTATTCTATTTGCCTTATCGTTTGTTTTAGTTATCCTCCTTACCTGTATTGTGTTAAAAATTGGCATAAAGGATTCATTGAAATAATTTTTTTTCTATATTAGTGTAGTTATTAATCATTCTAAAACAACTAAAAATTACAGTTATGACAAACGAATTAAGCCCATACGAGATTCAAGCAAATGAATTTTTAACAGCGACCAAAACCGAATTTTCAGCCGTTTACCTTCGTACTGGTAAATATTTTTACGATGATAAGGAGAAAAGAGATATCTATTCAATAACTCTTAAAAGGGGACTCCGTTCATATACCTTTGAATTTGGGCAAAGTATAGTTAATAGTGGTGAAGTACCTACTGCTTATGATGTTTTAGCCTGTTTAACAAAGTATGAAGTTGGCACATTTGAAGACTTTTGCAGTGAATTTGGATATGATACAGACAGTAGAAGTGCAGAAAAAACATATTTGGCTGTTAAAGATGAATGGCTAAATATTAGCCGGTTATATAATGATGAGGAATTGGAGCAACTAAGGGGAATAAACTAATAAATCTAATATCCTATATTAAAACCTATTTTTTAGCCTAATTACCTGTCATAAATAACAAACAAAAAAACAACTACCATAAAAGTAAAATTTAAAGCTATGCAAGTAAAAACAATAGACATAATTGGATTATCCTGGTTTGACAAGATTAACGGTAACAGTTATTGTGCCGGATCAGTAACTTTAAATTACGGACTTCCTGACGAAACAACACTAAATTTTCCTTTTCAATATGGGTACGAAGATTATTACATTCAGGCAGCCGTGAAAAGAATAAAGGAATCAGGATTGCTAAATATACCGGATAAAGAAATTTTTTGGAGATACTGCCAAGATAACAATATTATTCTTCGCAAAACAAAGCATGAAAGCTGCAAAAAAAGGGAATTAAAGGAATTTACAATCCTATACAATAACGAAATAAAAAAAATAACGCATGAAAAAAAATGAAATGATTGATCCGGATAAATGGATCACGCAAACCGAATTAGCCAACCGGCTAAACGTTTCTTTAACCCGTGTTTCAAACTGGTTAAGACGGGGAAAAATTGAATATAAGCAACTACCAGGTGGGAAAATCCGCTTGGTAAATCCTAAAACTTTAAAAATAAATTTATGAATCAGATTTCATTGTCAGATTTCAGATTTGAATTTTCCGGGTATGGTCATTATTTGGTAACATATACCAGTCCGGTGACGGGTAAAAAATGGGTAAAATTAATTAGCAATATGTCGCTAATTGACAATACAAAAAATGCAGATTATCCGAAAAAATGTCATTTAAACGATCTAAAAAAATTCGTAAAATATCAGCCATGAAAAACAGACCCAAAAACAGCCAGCTTGACTACATTCTATTATTTATCATTACTGCCTTTATTATTGCTCTTCATTTTAGAGTAATTTAAGACAGTACCATACCAATAAACTTTAAAATTACAAGTTATGCAAACCAAAAATTTAGTAAAAACGATTAAATCAGTTGTAAAAAATAATTCAGTTCTCCCTATCCTGGAAAATGTATACCTGAATAATGACAAGGTAATATTTACCGACCTCGAAACAACGGTATCAATCCCGTATGAATCCGGTATAAATGCAGTTATACCCGCAATCCGATTTATTGACTGTATTGAAATGATGAAATTACCGGAGTTTTCAATTACCGGAGAAAATTTGGTATCAATATCTGAAGGCAAAAGAAAAGTTAGTTTAACATCGGATATGCCAGGAGATTTCCCTAAGCAGGATAATTTAAATTACTACCATATCGGTAAAATCCTGGAATCTGAATTGGATTATATTGAAACTGCTTTGAAATTTGTTGCTAAGGATGAATTACGGCCACATTTTACCGGAGTGCATTTTAGTACGGAAATTTGCGCTACAGACTGTCATAGGCTTTATTTTAAGCCATTAACCCATCAGGTAGGCCAGCCGTTCACAATGCCATCTAAAACGGCTAAAACAATACTTACAATAGGTGGCGAATGGGATATTTTTTATGTATCCTACAAATCAAAAACCGGGGATGAATCAGAACGGGTAAAAATGGTAAATAATGCAGGAATTGAAGTAGTATTTATTCCGATTGATGGCAGATTTCCTGATTATAAAGTTGTTATACCTGAAGGCAAAGGTGAGGTAAATATTACCGTTGATCCGGATGAATTTATTAGCGAACTAAAAAACGCTAAAAAGTTCTCCAATAAGGCAACTAATATGGTTATTTTAAGCATAAACGGGAAAATGGAAATATCTTCTCAAGATATTGACTTTGGCATGGAATATAAAAATGAAGTTTCAGCAGATATTACAAAGCATCCTGAAATTGACTTATTCCAAATTGGATTTAACGCCAACTTTTTGACCGATATATTAAACGAAATCCCGGCAAAGGAAAATGCAAAGTTTAAATTTTGGTCTCCCAGTAAGGCTACAATAGTAAATGATAATTTCCTTTTAATGCCTTTAATGGTTCCTAACATCTAAAAACCAGGAACGGGTAATGTAATTATTTACCCGTTCTAATTTTCTATTAAATTAATTAACTACCATAAAAGCAAAAGTAAAATGAAAATATACAAACCCGAACCGGCAGACCTGGTTCGGCTCCAAATTTCGCAACAAGGTTCCGAAACGGAGTATTTAACGCTGATTGAGACAAATCAATCTGATTTTAAAAAATGGTTTATTGAATTGATAAATAAAAATGTAAAATCAAACCCATTTGAAAAAAAACGGATAACAAAGGTATATATACGCGAAGCAATAGGCGGTAAAAACGGCAAATCAATATCCGCTTCATTCAGGGGATTAAACCCAAAAGAAACTATTGAATTAATCAAAAACAATCTGCATGGCTAATATAAAAATTCAATCAACAACTTACCCGGATAACCCACCGGCAAATTTCAATGAATGGATTAACCATATTTTTAAACTCTTAAATCAGATTAAAAGGTGAAAAAAATAATCATTCTCCTGGTTGCCTTATCTGCTTTCACCTCATGCAGCAAAAGTATTACACCTTATAAGGCTGCCAATGGTGCTAAATGCGGTCAAAGATTAAAGTAACTACCATAACAGTAAATTCTAAAAACAAATTAACTAACAATCTAAAATTAAATTTTATGGGACTTGATATGTATTTGACTAAGAAGACATTCATAGGTGCCGAATACGAACATCGTAAAATCACCGGAGAGATAAACATTTTTCAGGACGGCAAAAGAGTAAACATAGACTTTAATCGTGTTTCTGAAATAACCGAATCCGCAGGATATTGGAGAAAAGCAAACCATATACATAATTGGTTCGTTGAGAATGTGCAGGACGGCAAAGATGACTGCGGGGAGTATTATGTGAGCGAAGATGACATGGAAGATCTGCTGAATATATGCAAGACCATAAAGGACGGATGCCCCCTTGTGCCCGCAACCATAAGAAACGGTCGTGTTTATAAGAATGGAGAATGGGCAGATGTTTTAGAGGATGGATATTTAATGAACAATAGTCATATTGCATCTAAGTTACTACCGACTAGGAATGGATTCTTTTTTGGCAGCACAGACTACAATCAGTACTATATGCAGGACATTGAAGATACTATAAAAATTCTTGAAGAATGCCTGAAA
>CAZHLZ010000277.1:0-4981 GCA_964532475.1 uncultured Chitinophaga sp. | reverse complement strand
AACGCTGAAAAACAAGCATCAAGCTATTTAAAACAAACTTGGAACACCTTACTCCCTATCGATCAATACACTGAAAGTGAGAAAGATAATTCGAAGTATGAAGTATTAATCAGTGATAAAAAAACACCTGAATTCCCTTACAATTTCAAAGAATTAAACAAGGGGAAATCCAATTTTGAGTTGTTCACCATTTCACCATTTGCAAATACTTTTCTTACTGATTTTGCATTCAAAGCATTAAAAAATGAGAATTTAGGACGAGATGAACACACTGATTTTTTAGCAATTTCTTATTCAACACCAGATATTGCTGGACACGCTTTTGGACCTTATTCTGTTGAAATTGAAGACATTTATTTGAGATTAGACCTTGAAATTGAAAAATTATTGGATCAATTGGAATCAACCATAGGAAAAGATAATTTTGTTTTATTTCTAACAGCGGATCATGCAGTGGTGCCTGTTCCTGAATTTTTAGTCGATAAAAAATTACCTGGAGGATATTTTTATTACGATGAAGTAAAAAAGGAAATTAAGGAAAAATTAATGCCAAAATATGCTTTCAATCCAGTTTTAGAAATGACAAATAACAATATTTATTTGGATCGAACAAAGTTAAAAGAGCAAAACTTGAATGTGGAAGCCATTCAGGAAGAAATCAAAGAAATTCTAATTTCAAAACAAGGAATAAAAAAAGTGTATACTTTGAATGAACTTTCGGCAGGAAACACCAGTGATGAATGGCTAACCATGGTTAAAAAAGGCTATCGCTATGAAGAAAGTGGAGATTTGATTTTTTTACTTGAACCTGGTTATTTACCAAAATCAAGTGAAAGCACAAATTCACACAAAGGAACAAGTCATGGTTCTGCTTTTAATTACGATACGCATGTTCCATTAATTTGGTACGGAAAAGCAATTCCAAGTTTGTCTATTTATAGAAGAATAAACATTACAGATATAACGGCCACTCTTGCTCCAATTTTGAAATTACAACGTCCAAATGCTTGCACGGGTGAACCTATTATTGAGATTTTAAAGTGAAAATTTTAAACAAATTCTTCTAACCAGATCATCGCTTCCTCTCTGTTTGGAAAACTTTTTGTTGGTACCTTTTGTTTACTTGTTTTAAGGAAAAAATTCATCAATATACGCATTGCTAAATTTGTGACGAGCACAGCGACAGCCTTTGTATAAATTACTCCTTCGTTTGAAGTGGCATAATTTTGACCTTCTGTGTCAATGTGAACAAATTCGTGAGGAGCAAATAAAATTGGCATTTTTTTTCCTTCACCAATTTCAGCTACAATTTCTTGCATTTTCTTCAAATGTTTTACCTCAATTAATTCAATTGATTTATCCCAAAAAATCTCAACAACTCCATTTTCAAATAAAATGGCTTTGAGATAATTCTCAACAACTATTTGATTTACAGCCTGTAGTATCTTGGTCATTTCTAAAATGCAATTAACATTGGTTTTGCAAGTTTAGTTCTAGGTGAAAGTTTTGTTAGTGCTCAAAAATAGCAAATTATTTCTTTAATTGGGTCAATTTTCACTAAAATTTTTACTAAATCGTATAGTAATAGTTTTAGTTTTTTGTATACAACTAAAAAAATCTCCTCAGTTTAATTAATCTCAATATAAATAGCGGCTAAAATTTGCACATCCAAAATTATTTTCCTTAATTTACGTATGCCATTTAACCGCTTAAATCATAATATTCTGGGGGAAATCAGACCGCGTTTTGTTCTAGAAATAGAATGTGAAGCTGATGTAGCCATTGATCACATTAAAAAATGTGTCGTAAATGACAATACAGTTTCTTCTCTAAAGGTTAATTATACCAAAAATTATGTTTTTTTGAATACACCTACTTGGCTGCAACATTATTGGTCACCTGAAATGTCAGTTAGAATTGAAAAAAGTGAGATTACTGAGAAGGTTTTTGTGAATTGTTTAATCGGACCAAGGCAATCTGTGTGGGCGATGTTTACATTAATTTATGCAGTGATTTTAATTTTGTCACTATTTGGAGGAATTTTTGCCTACGTGCAGTATGCTACTTTTGGTATCGCTAAATATTTTTGGATTTTCCCAATTGGTTTAGTTTTATTTTTTTCTGTCTTTTTCACAGCAAAATGGGGACAAGCAAAAGGACGAGATCAAATGCTTCATTTGGTGAGTTTTTTGTATCACAGCTTGGCTGAAATTACTCCAGTGAAGCGAATTGAACGATAATTTTTACTTTTGATTCATTTTTTGAAAAAATCACGAAATTAGTTTTGAAATTAATAGTATCTTCGTCGCTTAAAAAGCAAAAAAATGAAAAAAGTAGCAGTTATTGGTGCAGGTACAATGGGGAATGGAATCGCTCATACCTTTGCACAATTTGGATATCAAGTTTCTTTAATTGATGTTGCACAAGCTTCCTTGGACAAAGGAATTGCGACAATTTCAAAAAATTTGGACAGACAAGTTGCCAAAGAATTAATTTCGGAAGCAAACAAGAACCAAACTTTAGCAAATATTAAATCTTTTACTTCTATGAAAGAAGGGGTAGAAGGTGTAGAACTTGTTGTTGAAGCTGCCACTGAAAATATTGATTTAAAACTGAAAATTTTTAAAGATTTATCTGAGTTAACAGAAGAAAATGTAATCTTAGCTTCCAATACTTCTTCCATTTCTATTACTAAAATTGCTTCAGTTACCAATCGTCCAGAAAAAGTGATCGGAATGCATTTTATGAATCCAGTTCCCGTAATGAAATTGGTTGAAATTATTCGTGGATATTCTACAAGTGATGAAGTAACAGAAATCATCATGGAGACATCCAAAAAATTGAATAAAATCCCTGTGGAGGTAAATGATTATCCTGGTTTTGTGGCAAATAGAATTTTAATGCCCATGATTAATGAGGCAATTTATACTTTGTATGAAGGTGTTGCTGGAGTTCATGAAATTGACACGGTGATGAAATTAGGAATGGCACATCCAATGGGACCTTTGCAATTAGCTGATTTCATTGGTTTGGATGTATGTTTGGCCATTTTAGAAGTGTTGCATGCAGGTTTCGGAAATCCAAAATATGCTCCATGTCCTTTGTTGGTAAATATGGTTACCGCTGGTAAAAAAGGAGTTAAATCTGGAGAAGGATTTTATTCTTGGTCACATGGAACAAAAGATTTAGTTGTTGCTCCAAATTTTAGTAAATAATTTAATTGATTCCCCGGAACATAATTCTGGGGTTTTTTATGTCTAAACGAAAAAAAACAGTTGTTAAAACAAGTCGGAAATCTACAAAAAAATCAGGTAGAAGGAAAGCTTATGTCGCTTTGTTTATTGGCTTGGGGATAATTATTGCCTTATCGACATTTTATCTCGTTACACAAAAAAATAAGCCAGTTGCTAGTGCTTCCTTTCGAAAATTGGTTCCAGAAGGATTTCCCACAATTGGAATCGATGTTTCGCATCACCAAGGTGAAATGGATTGGGATCGCTTGTTCAATAAAACGGGCTACGACTCCTTAATTCATTTTGTTTATTGTAAAGCAACGGAGGGAAATACGCACCTTGACACGCAATGGGAACGTAATCGGAGGATGTTGAACGATTTAGGGATTCCGAATGGAGCCTATCATTTTTTTATACCAACTGATGAACCTCGTCCTCAGGCGAAACATTTCTTAAATCATTGGAAAAAACGAGATATTGATTTGCCTCCAGTTTTAGATATTGAAACAGAAGGATTTAGCGACGAAGATTTGATTGCGAAAATGAAAATTTGGTTAAACGAAGTCGAAAATAAAACGGGAATGCGACCAATTATTTATACTTCATTAAATTTTTATGAAACAAAATTTCAAAATGATTTCAAAAACTACAAATTTTGGATAGCCGCCTATTCTCGAAAACCACCGTGTATAAATGATGATAGAATCATTCATTGGCAATTTTCAGAAACCGGCAGAATTCCTGGAACAAGAGAAAAAGTTGATTTAAACGTTTCAAAATTAGAATATTGATTTTTACACTTTTAGAATTCATTGTCCATCATTTATAATTTTCACACTGAGCGTAGTCGAAGTGCATCATTCTCAATTCTTCATTCTTCACTCTTAATTTTTCACTTTTAACTCTTCACTTTTAATTTTTTACTTTTAACTCAAAAAAGATGCTTTCTCCCTTTAACGACGAATATTTTATGAAACAAGCCTACCAGCAAGCAATAATTGCTTTTGAAATGGGTGAAATTCCTGTTGGTGCAGTGATTGTTTCAAATAATCAAATAATTGCGCGAGCACATAATTTAAGCGAGCAATTGACGGATGTAACAGCGCATGCGGAAATACAAGCGATTACGGCTGCATCAAATTACATTGGTGGAAAATATTTAAAAGGTTGTACCTTGTTTGTTACCTTAGAACCTTGCATTATGTGCGCTGGTGCATTGTATTGGTCACAAATTGATCGTGTTGTTTTTGCGGCAAGAGATGAAAAAAGAGGGGCAGGAACTGTTGGTAAAAGTTTGTATCATCCAAAAACCTTGGTCGAAAATGGAATTATGGAGCAAGAATGTTCAGATTTACTGCTTACTTTTTTCGAAAATTTAAGGAAATAGATTTAAGCAATTGGTGTTCCATTTGCGGATGCCTCTAATAACATTAGTAGGAAATTCGTTAAAGGCAAAATATCTTGATGAACCGAAGCTTCTTCCAAGGCGTTCATATATTCTTGCCTTTTCTCAAATGGAATTACGATCCATGGATAATTACCAGAAATCAACATCGTATTCATTAAAAATCGCCCTACCCTTCCATTTCCATCCTGGTACGGATGAATGTAAACAAATATAAAATGACCTAAGATAGCTCTAACCAAAGCATTTTCTTCCTTTGCCAATAAATCAAAAAAAACTGGCATGACATCACGAATCGCATCTACATTCAAAGGAACATGTTTAGATTGTGTTATATAAACTT
>CAZHLZ010000276.1:0-5041 GCA_964532475.1 uncultured Chitinophaga sp. | reverse complement strand
ACGATAATTAACTGAACCATAACGACTTGAAACATTAATCGTTGGCAAACCCAACGTTTTCCAAACAGCACCTCCCCATCCGGCATCGAATGCTTTCATGATTTGGTAACCTGAATTTGTTGGTGGAGCAGAAGCCAACCAAAAAGGATTTGGAGCTTTAATTCCTGCTAAATCTACTGATATATCTGTCATACGAATATTTATTTAGTTAAAAATGAGTGAATTCCTTTTGCAGCAACTTTACCGTCGAAAGCGCCGTTTACAACTTCTGCACCGCCATTGATAGCGTCACCTCCAGCAAAATATTTAGGATTTGAAGTTTGGTTTGTTCCTTCTTTTACAACCAATCTTGTTTTTGAATCCATTTCTAAATTATCAATCAAAGCATAGAATTTTGCTTGTTTTGCTTGTCCTGTTGCCTTAATTACCATATCACATGGAATGACAAATTGCTCTTTGGCTTTATTTTCAAATTTTACCCCTTCTACTTTTCCGTTTCCAAGGATTTCAATAGGTTGCGCTTCAAACAAACTTCTTACACCTGAAGAAATAGCCAAATCATATTCAAAAGAATAAGCTCCCATGTTTTCTTTGGTATTTCTATAAGCTAAAGTAACTTCTTTTGCTCCCATTCGTGCGGATTCAGAAGCAGCATCCATAGCGGTATTTCCACCTCCCAATACAACAACTTTTTCACCTACTTTTGTCGTGTTGTGATTTTTTCTCAAATCTTCGATAAATTCAACTGCTCCAATTACATAATCTAGGTTTTCACCTGGAATTCCTAAAGTTGCAGTTACTCCTAAACCAACTCCCAAGAAAATTGCATCATACTTATTTTCTAGGTATTTAATTTGCTCCTTCGTATTTATCGGCGAATTGTAATGAATTGTAAAATCAAGTTGCGTTTGCAAGTAATTTACTTCTTCCATTACTTCTTCATTCGTAATTTTATAAGGGGCAATTCCATTCACAGTCAAACCTGAAGGATTTCCTTTTGCTTCAAAAATATCAACTGCGTAACCTAAGGTTCTTAATTCGCAGGCACATGAAATTCCTGCTGGACCAGAGCCAATGATGGCAACTTTTTTACCGTTTTCTTTGCCAGGAAAAAATAATTTCTTTCCTGATTTGATCGTGTTTTTTGTTGCGTAATTTTGCAAACGCCCAATTTGAACTGGTAAAACATCTTGATGATTATATACACAAGATCCTTCACATAACACACCAGTTGGGCACACAATACTACATGCATTTCCCATCCAATTGGAGTCGTAAATGGTTTTTGCTGCTCCAGTAACATTACCAGTATGTATTTGTTTGATAAACAATGGAATATCAATACCCGTTGGACAAGCTTTCATACATGGAGCATCGTAACAGAATAAACACTTAGAGCTATCGAAATAGGCCTCCGTTTTATTCATTAAAGGTTTTTTCTGCTTGAAGTTTTTTACAAAATCTTCTTCAGATTGGGGAATTTTATATTCTGCCATATTTAATTAGATTATTAGATTAATAGATTTTTGGATTATTCGACCCTTTTTTTCAAAATCATAATATTTAGACTGAGTAACTATCTGTTTGTTTGCTAATGGATTACTTTTTTTTAATTGTTTTTTCAATCTAAAAATCAAACAATCCAAAAGTCCAACAATCCTTTGAGTTACAATTTCACTAAATCGCCATACGTTTCAGGTCTTCTATCACGGAAAAATTGCCATGTTGATCTAACTTCTTCGATTAAATCTAAATCAAAATCAGCGATTAACAATTCATCATTATCTCGTGAAGCTTGTGCAAAAATTTGTCCTCGTGGATCCACAAAATACGATTGACCGTAAAACTTCCCTAAATTCCATGGTTTTTCTTCACCAACACGGTTGATGCAACCCATAAAATATCCATTTGCTGCTGCATGCGCTGGTTGTTCTAATTTCCACAAATATTCACTTAATCCAGCTACTGTTGCTGAAGGATTGTAAACAATTTCTGCTCCGTTCAAACCTAAAGCTCTCGCTCCATCAGGGAAATGACGATCGTAGCAAATGTAAACTCCAATTGTTGCATATTTTGTTTTAAAAACTGGGTAACCTAAATTGCCTGGTTTAAAGAAGAATTTTTCCCAAAATCCATTTGTATGAGGAATGTGATTTTTTCTGTATTTGCCTAAATAAGTTCCATCTGCATCAATTACTGCTGCTGTATTGTACAAAAATCCGGCTTGTTCTCTTTCATAAACTGGAACAATTATAACCATTTGGTATTTTTTTGCATAAACGGCTAATTTTTCAGTAGTAGGGCCAGGAACAGCTTCTGCAGAAGCGTACCATTTTGAGTCTTGTCCAGGACAAAAATAAGGTGTGTTAAATATTTCTTGTAAACACAAAATTTGAACTCCAGCTTTACCAGCTTCCTCAATCATAGGAATATGCTTTTCATACATTGCGTCGCAAATCTCTTGGATAGTTCCTTCTCCTTCAGTCATTCCTAGGCTCATTTGAATTAAGCCTGATTTAATCATTCTTGGCATATAATTTATTTTTTTGGTTTATAATTTATTTTATTTCAAGGTTAATTTTGTCATGGTTTTCTTCAAAAACACACGCCAAAATTGAGATTTATCGCTTTTCCGCCGAGGACTTTGTCCTCGGCTATAAATATTTGATACCTACGGCATCATTTTTTCTTATTTTAAAGTAAACTTTATATAGTCAACGAGGTTGTGCCACGTCTGATAAATTGCCCATCACCCGCTTTTAAATGACATTTTTCATTTTCAATGGCAATTTTTCCTCTCAAAATCACGGTTTCGGTTTTTCCAGTTAATTTCCAACCTTCGTAACCGGAATAATCGCAATTCATATGATGAGTATTAACAGATATTACATGCTCTTTATCAGGATCAAAAATTACTATATCGGCATCAGAACCAATTGCAATCGTTCCTTTTCGAGGATACATTCCGAATATTTTAGCAGCATTGGTTGAGCAAACCTCTACGAATTTATTTAATGAAATTTTGCCTTTTCGAACACCCTCAGAATACATTAATTCAACTCGATGTTCGATTGCAGGGTGACCATTTGGAATTTTGGAAAAATCATCTTTTCCCATTAATTTTTGTTCCCACATAAAAGGACAATGATCCGTTCCTACCACTTGCACTAAACCTTGATTGATACCTGACCAAAGCGCAATTTGATCTTTTTTTTCTCTCAAAGGTGGGCTCATTACCCATTTTGCACCCTCCTTATCATTTTCATACAATGAAGCATCCAAAACCAAATATTGAGAACAGGTTTCTACAAATAACTTTTGGTTTCTCAATGTTGCTCTTCGAACTGCATTCAACGCTCCTTCGCAAGTCATGTGAACAATATAACCTGGACAACCTGTGTAATGTAACATGTCAGTAAATCGACCAGACGCTTCAGCTTCAGTAACTTCTGGCTGTGACAAATAATGGTACAAAGGCGTTAAGTTTCCTTCTTTTTTATTTTTCGCAATCAAAGTATCAATCATGTCTCCATTAGTTGCATGAACTGTGACCAAACCGCCATTTTCCTTGACAACTTTCATTAATTGCACCATTTGTCCATCATCAATCATCAATGCACCTTTATATGCCATAAATGTTTTAAATGAAGTAATCCCTTCTTCTTCAATGAATTGAACTACTTCTTTTGCAACCTCATCGTTAAAATCAGTTACTGCAATGTGATACGAATAATCACCAATTGCTTTTCCACGAGATTTATCTTGCCAAGTCTTTAGGGCATTATGTAAGGTATCACCTTGAGTTTGCAAGATAAAATCAATACACATGGTTGTACCACCATGCAAAGCAGCTCGAGTTCCCGTCTCATAATCGTCACTAGATTTCGTGCCCATAAAAGGCATATCTAAATGCACGTGAGGATCGATTCCCCCAGGGAAAACTAATTTATTCGAAGCATCAATTGTTTTATCAGCGGTATAATTTAAGTTTTTACCAATAGCAACAATTTTTTCATTTTCTGTGTAAATATCTGCCACAAAATCATCTGAAGCAGTAATAATTCGTCCGTTTTTAATAAGTAATGACATAGTTTTTTTCTAGTTTTATAATTCTCCAATATCTTCGTTCCAAAGTGCAGGGTTTTCGGCAATGAATTTATTCATCATCTCCACACATTCCTGACTTTTTAAATCTATCACTTCTACACCGTGGGATTCCATAAATTCCCTCGCACCTGAAAATGTCTCTGATTCGCCAGCATAGACTTTTTTAATACCAAATTGAACCACTGCCCCAGCGCACAAATAACAAGGCATTAAGGTGGAATACAAAACTGCATCTTTGTATGAACCAACTCTTCCAGCATTTCTCAAACAATCAATTTCTGCATGCGTCATTGGATCATTTTCCTGCACACGTTTATTGTGTCCACGACCAACAATTTCGCCATTTTTAACTAAAACACTTCCAATTGGAATTCCATTTTCGGATAAACCAATTTTTGCTTCCTCGATTGCTTCAATAAGGTATTTGTCCATATTTCTTTAAAATTGATTTAGGCATTAAAAAATAATATATGATAAATGATACAAAAAATCCTGTAAACCATGAGAAATCTGCAAAATGACTCAAACTTGGAATTAAACTCCAAACCAAAGCCACAATAACACCAACGAAAAGGGCGATTAATGCTGAAAAATTATAACCATATTTCCCATAAGAATAAACACCCGAGGGATTGTACAATTCTTCTAGAATTAACTCCCTTTTTCTGATAATAAAATAATCGCAAAGCATAATTCCAAGCACAGGTCCTAATAATCCGCTGATAAAAATCATCAGATTACTTATGTCATTCATTAACCACCAAGGGCAAATTAAAATTCCAATAATTCCAGTAATCGTTCCACCCATTTTAAAGCTAACTTTTTTTGGGAATAAGTTTGAAAATGCGTTAGAAGGTGCTATTACATTTGCTGCAATGTTTGTACTCAAAGTTGCAATAATCATAAATAGTTGAGAAATTATTACCACCCAAGG
>CAZHLZ010000275.1:0-5142 GCA_964532475.1 uncultured Chitinophaga sp. | reverse complement strand
CAACAAAAAAGTATATTTGATCACAACTGAAACTGGAAACGTATTGGCGTATGGAAATGCAAGTGAAAATTCAGTATCGGTTGGTGGACAAGCTGGAAATATGAAAGTGGACGCTTATGCAGAATTTAATCCAAAAACTGGAGCATTAAAAACTGGTTATTCTGTAAAAGAAATAAAAAATACGAAAAAAGTAGATGTTAAAGTGAACGAAGAAACTCAAATGGTGGATGTTTTCCCTTATGATTTCTTAGAGTTATTAGCCGTTCCTGAAGGTGCAATGCATGTTGGCGATAACATGGAAGTAAAAGCTGGGATGTATAAAATGAATGTAAAAGTGAATTCTTTAGATAATGGAATTGCACAATTGAACACTAAAATGTCTACAGACAAATCAGCAGATATGTTTGGCGGCGGAGCTAAAGGAAATGTTGGTGGTTCTTCGATTGATACAAAAGTTGACGGTCAAGGAAATATCGAAGGAATGGAAGGAATGGGTGACCTTGAAGGAATGATGAACATGGAAGGAATGGATATGACGGAAGAAGACAAAAATGCAATGAACATGGCAAAATCTATGTCTCCTGATATGACTGCCGATATCAATTACAACTTCAATTATGGACAAGGAATGTTTCAAAACGTTTCAGGAACAGTGAATACAACTATGGATGCAATGGGAATGAAAATGACTATTCAATCTGTGTTGGAAATGAAGAAAATGTAATTTTAAAGTAAAATTCATTTAATATGATAGAAGCCTAAGAGAAATCTTGGGCTTTTTTAATTTTTCTTTTTTTTCCAAATTCTATTAGAGCACGCTTCGAAATTATTCTATATCACCTATCTTTGTGCCATGAAATATTTTTTAATTTGCTCAATCCTAATTTTACTTTTCTCCTCCTGTGAGGAAAATAAGCAAAGTAATCAAGTTTTAACTAAAAGAGAAAATCAAATCCGTCACGCAAAATATTTTCAACTTATCAAAAATGAAAAATACAATTTATTGTATATCATTAATCCCGACAACAATAAAATTGAAAAAAAATATGCCTTGGCAAATGATATTTCAACATTAAAACTACAAAAAGATGTAATTCTAATCAAAACACCAATAAGTAAAATTACTTGCCTAACAGGAACAGATATCGGTTATTTGGATAAAATCAATGAAAGCGAAAAAATTACAGGCGTCACGGATATCAAGTACGTTTATAATAAAATCGTAAAACAGAATTTCCAAACTAAAAAAGTTCAATCAATTCAAGACTTAAGTCAAATAAATCCAGAAAGTCTCCTAGGAAAAACACAAATAATTAGCTATTCTGGATTTGGAAAAGCACCTACTAACGAGGATAAATTAAACAAACTTAATATTTTATGCATACCAATTTACGATTGGCGCGAAACCAATGCACTTGGTAAAGCTGAGTGGATTAAACTTTTTGCCATCTTATTTGAGAAAGAGAAAGAAGCAAACAGTTATTTCGAGCAAGTCGAGAAAGAATACAAAACACTAATTGCATCGGTAAAAGAAAATAAATCCTTAGTAAGTGTTTTGTCAGGCTCTCTCATTGGCGATTCATGGTACATGCCAGCAGGTGAAAGTTTTATTGCAAGTATGTTTCATGACGCAGAAATAAATTATGTCAATAAAAATTCGAAGGGAACCGGGAGTTCAGCCTACAGTTTCGAAAAAGTTTTTAAAGAACATCAGGCAAGCTCAATTTGGATAAATCCAGGTTTTAAATCAAAAAAAGAACTAATAAATTCCAATGATAAATATAAATATTTCAAGGCATTTAAAACCGACGAAATCTATTGTTATTCCCATAACATGAATCATTTTTGGGAAATGGGCGCCATTGAACCTCAAAAAGTACTATCAGATTTAATTCAAATTGTGCACCGTGGTAAAGTTGAAAAAAAGAATTTGTACTTTTACAGAAAAATAACAAGTTATTGAAAAATCAAAACATACAAAAATCTTATTTTTACTTGCAATAATTTTAATTTCCCTACTTTTTTTGCATCTAAATAATGGTAAAGTTAATCTTGATTTTAAAACGCTTTTTTCTTCGATTTTTGATTTCAATGCAGAAGTTCAGCAACAAATTGTTTTTAGAGAAATTCGAATTCCGAGAACCGTTATGGCATTGATTGCTGGAGCAAGTTTGTCTGTTGCTGGTTTATTATTACAAACCTTTTTTAAAAACCCCTTAGCTGGTCCTTCGGTTTTAGGAATCACCTCTGGTTCAAGTTTGTTTGTTGCAATCACCATTTTAACAGGTTTTCAGTTTTTTTCCACGGATTTTGGTCTAGTTTTCAGCGCATTACTTGGAGCTTTTTCTTTTAGTATATTCATTCTAATTTTCTCTTATTTTGTGAAATCAGCAGTTTCTCTTCTCCTAATAGGAATGATGTTGGCAAGTTTTACAAGTGCCATCATTCAAATTTTGGAATTGATAACACACGCTAACCAATTGAAAGCCTTCACCTTGTGGAGTTTTGGATCCTTGCAACAAGTTGAATTCAATCAAATAGGCTTTATCTTTTTGTTTTTTGTTTTCGCTTTAATTAGTCTCACAATATTAATTAAACCTTTAAATTTATTGGTTTTGGGAGAAAAAGAAGCCCAATTTTTAGGACTAAAACTAAAATCATTTAAGATTCTAATAATTGCCGTTTCTTCTCTTTTTGCCGGACTTACAACAGCTTTTTGCGGTCCAATTTCCTTCATAGGCTTGGCAGTGCCAAATATTACCAAACAACTATTTAAAACACAAAACCACAAAACCCTTTTGATTGGATCTGTTCTCATCGGAGCAATTGTGTTACTTTTCTGTGATTTGCTTTTAATTTATTTGGAACCCTTTGTTTTATTGCCCTTAAATGGGGTAACAGCCTTAATCGGTTCACCCATTGTAGTTTGGATTATTTTGAAAAAATTCTGATGCTGGAGTTAAAAAACATAGAAATTGGATATTCATCGCCTTTAATTCGCATTGAGAACCTGCAATTAAAACAAGGAGAAGTTTATTCTTTAGTTGGGAAAAACGGTTCCGGAAAATCTACTTTTTTCAAAAGCATTTTAGGTTCACTCTCTATTTTGTCAGGGGAAATTGAAGTTGAAAATAGAAAACTTTCAGAATTAAAACAACTTGAAAAATCTAAAATAATAGCCTTCGTTGCAAGTAAATTTGATGGTGTTCAGCATTTGACAGGATTAGATTATGTCTTGTTGGGAAGATCTCCGTACACAAATTTTCTTGGCAGCTATTCTGAAAAGGATTATTCACTTGTAAATCAAATATTTGAAGAACTAAATTGTTCTCATTTAGCAAAAATCGACACGCTTAAAATGAGTGATGGCGAACGACAAATCGTTTCCATCGCAAAGGCACTTGCGCAAGAAACCAAATTAATTCTTTTGGATGAACCAAGTGCGTTTTTAGATTATTCGAACCGAAAAAAAGTGATGCTTTTATTAAATAAAATTGCCGAAGAACGCGAAGTTTGTATTATTCAATCTACACACGACTTGGACTTATGTTTTGAATTTCAGAACAACTTTTTGATACTAGAAGAGAAAAGTAAATCCATGATTCTTAAAGAAAAAAACAGGATTACCAAGCGAGAATTAATTGATATTGCTTTTTATGAAGAATAATTGAAACATATCACACTCTAATCAAATCTGCTTTCCAGTTTTTTATAGACATTTTTATTTCTTTACTGCTGAGCTTTTCATTTAAACAACGCTCAATTAAATCAAGTAATTCATCATCGCCAGCAAAACGAAGCGCAATGATTTGACTTAAACTAAGTTGATTCTCTAGGGAAGAAAAGGACTTACCTGTCAGTTCAAAATAGCGAAAACGCATTTCCATTCTAATCAAGCGATCTTGATTTTTTAAAGCATATAAGCGTGTTATCAAACCAACAAGCAAAATTAAGAGTGCAGTGACTGAGTAAAAAATTTGCTCAGCTAAAGAATAATTTGAGTTGAAAAACGTTGTTACAACCCAAATTAATAAGAAAATAGAAAGTGGAATAATAGTAAAATGGTGTAAAGGATTTAACCTTGAATGATTTGAGTAATTTTGCATAATACTATAGTAACATCGAATATGATAATTAGTTTAACTTTTATTAAAAGAATTAATTAGTTTAATTTTGCAAGCGCAACTTTCACACGATTCATAGCTTCTGTTAAAGTTTCTTCTGATGCGGCATAGGATATTCTAATGCAATTTTCGTCACCAAAAGCTTCTCCTGTTACTAATGCAACAAGTGCTTCACTCAACAAAAACAAACTTAAATCTTCTGCATTTTTTATCGTTGTTCCGTTATAAGATTTCCCAAAGAACGAGGAAATATCTGGAAAAACATAAAATGCACCTTGTGGAATGTTTGTTTTGACACCTGGCATCGTGTTTAAAATACTCAAGACTAAATCTCGTCTATTCTTAAACGCCGCAATCATTTCGTTCAAGACCTTTGGGTCCGCTTTCATTGCCGCAATTGCTGCTCTTTGAGTGATTGAACATGTTCCAGAAGTAAATTGACCTTGAATTTTATTACAAGCATCAGCAATGTGTTTTGGTGCGCCTATGAACCCAAGTCTCCATCCTGTCATCGCCCAGGCTTTCGAAACTCCATTTACAGTAACCACTTGATCATAAACCTCTGGAAAGGAAGCTAAACTTGCATAGTGACCTGCAAAATTAATATGTTCGTAGATTTCATCGGCAATGACAACAATATTTGGATGTTTAGCAATCACCTTTGCCAATTCACCTAATTCTTCTTTTGTATAAACTGAACCAGTTGGATTACAAGGTGTTGAGAAAATTATCATCTTAGTTTTTGGTCCGATGGCATTTTCTAATTGTTTCGCCGTAATTTTAAAATCAGTATCAATCGTAGCGGAAATTACCACAGGAACGCCTTCAGAAACTTTTACAATTTCCACATAAGAAACCCAATATGGAGCAGGAATTATTACCTCATCGCCAGGATTAATGCAACTTAATACTACATTTGCTATCGATTGTTTTGCTCCAGTTGAAACAACAATTTGATCTTTTGTGTACGAAAGTCCATTATCACGCTTAAATTTTTCTGCAATTGCTTCTCTTAAAT
>CAZHLZ010000274.1:0-5155 GCA_964532475.1 uncultured Chitinophaga sp. | reverse complement strand
TCGATGAAGGAACGATTGGAAGCTCCATACAAAATCCTTACATACAAGCATTTTATTCCCCAATTGGAGCTTGCTATGCAAAAATACAACATTGACTTAATTCCTTATGTGGAAACTGTGGGAAATACGCCTGATGACGGAATCGAGGCCTTTAACGATTTACCACGCTATGCGCAAGGTTACGCAAGTTTATTTCCGTGTATTAGTTTGACTACTGAAACCCACATGTTGAAAGCTTTTCCGCAGCGTGTTGAAGCCACTTATTTGTATTTGCAAGAAATTATCAATTGGTCAGAAAAAAACCACAAAACCATCAAAAATGTGCGTCGACAAAGTATTGAAGCCAGCGAAAAGAAACGGTTTTTCACCTATTCTCATCAAAGAACCAATGATTTTGACAGTATTTTATTTCATGGATTTGAAGCTGGTTATAAAAAGAGCGAAGTTACTGGTTTAGACAGACTTTATTACGACAGAACAAAACCATTTTCAAGAAAAATTCCGTATTTCAATGTTTACAAAGCACAAGATTCAGCAAAAATTCCTCAATTTTACATCGTAGGGTCTCAGTGTAAAGATGTCATTTCTCGTTTACAGCAAAACAAGGTCGAAATGAGTACTTTGAAACAAGATTCATTGATTGACGCAACCATTTTCCGCGTGAAAGATTACAAAAATGGAACAAAACCCTACGAAGGTCATTTTTTGCACAAGGAAATGAACATTGAAGAGCAAAATGCTAAAATTCAATTAAAAAAAGGCGATATATTAATTCCTACGAATCAACTTTCAAGAAAATTCATTTGTGCAGTTTTGGAGCCAGAGGCTGAAGACAGTTACTTTGCTTGGAATTTCTTTGATTCGTACCTTCAAGAGAAGGAATATTTTTCTGACTATGTTTTTGAAGATTTGGCAGTTGAAATTTTAGAACAAAGTTCTGAATTGCGAGCACTTTTTGAAGAAAAAAAGAAAAATGATGCAAAATTTGCAGCTAGCCAATGGGAGCAGTTGTATTTCATTTATCAAAATTCAACTTACTTCGAACCAAGTTTTATGCGTTTGCCTGTTTTTAAGCTTTATTAATAAAATATTAAAGTCTCTCAAGAGGCGTTTTTACACCATCCACAAGGGAATAACAAGCTAATTTATCTTTAAAAACAGAGGACTTAAAAATTGACTTATTCAACAACATTCTCACGCACTCTTGAATTCCCTCCACAATGGAAGGATGAGGATGTACTAATTCTGAAAGGTGTTTAATACTTAAATTCATTTTAATCATCAAGCCAATTGCCTGAATTGTGGAAGAAGCGTGTTCACCGACTGCCCGCATTCCCAAGATTTTCATTTCATCGTCATTTGTAACAATAATTTTGAAAAATCCATCTTCCTTTCTCATTGCAATCGCGCGTGCAACTACAGAATAGTCAATTTTCACAACCTTTACAGGAATATTCTTTTTTATACATTCTTGTTCATTTATTCCCACAGCGGCAACCTCTGGATTCAAGAACATAATGGTACAAATATTATCATAAGAAATTCGTTCTATGTTGTTTCCGAAAATTTTCTCAACTGCATGGCGCCCTTCAATTTCGCCCATATTTACCAAAGCAATTCTACCAGAAACATCACCAACAGCGTAAATATTCTCTACATTTGTTTGTGTATCATCGTCACCGATATGCACGCCTCTTTTAGACAATTCAACACCAGCATTTTGTAGTCCAAGTTTTTCAATATTAGGCACTCTACCTATTGAAAGTAAAGCTTTTTCAACACGAATAACTTCTCTTTTCCCATCTGGATAAGAAAGTTCATATTCTATTTCGTCTCCAATTCTTTGAAGTCGTTCAAGCTGTGAATTATGATGAATCACAATACCTTTTTCCTCCATTTTGGAGCTAATCAAATCCGAAACATCTGTATCTTCAAAAGGCAAAATACGATCTTGTCTATCAATGATGTAAACCTTTGTTTTGCCGAAATTTGCAAAAATTGTTGCATACTCACAACCGATTACTCCAGCTCCAACAATTACTAAACTTTTCGGGTAATCTTCTAATTGTTCGATGCCATCACTTGTTAAAATAAATTTTTCATCCACTTCAATGTTTGGCAAATGTCTGGGTCTCGAACCAGTGGCAATGATTATGTTATCCCCTTCAATTTCATCGATATCTCCATCATTTTCTATAATTTTCAATTTATTTTTTGAGATGAATTCAGCTTCACCTCTAATGAATGAAAATCGTGTACTAAAGGTTTCAGTTTGCAATAATTTAATATGGCAAGAATATTGAAATTTACGCTCAAAAAGTGCTTCTTCAAGTGTTTTCTTTACTTGTTTCCAAGTAATGGAATAAGCTTCTCTACCGTCAGAGGCAATGGTATCGTTTACATCACTTACTTTTTGTGCAATTTCCCACAATGTTTTTGAAGACAAGGCACCATTATAAAGTCCTGCACCACCTACACGTTCTTTTTCAATTAAACAAACATTTTTTCCAAAATCAACACCTCTCATTGCAGCAGCGTAACCTGCTGGACCTCCTCCGATCACTATCAAGTCGTATTTTCTCATTCCAATATGATTAAAAATCCAATAATTAGCGATAAATTTACCTAAATTTTTTCAATAAATGAATTACAACCAAGATTTAGAAATAGCAAAACAACAATTTGCATCAACCAAAAAGAATCTAAGTAAATTATCCAAATTAAATAAGAAAAAGGTGGATGATCTTTTCCATGATGAACATGAAAAAGTTTTCAAAAAAATAGATTGTCTGTCTTGTGCAAATTGCTGCAAAACTACGAGTCCCATTTTTAGAGATGTAGATATTTCAAGGATCGCAAAAAAGTTAAAAGTTAGTATTAAAGATTTTATAGCTGCTAATTTAAGAATTGATGAAGACAACGATTATGTATTAAAAAAATCACCATGTTTATTTTTGAATGAAGACAATACCTGCCAAATTTATGAGGATAGACCATTGGCATGTCGAGAGTATCCACATACAGATAGAAAAAATATGTATCAAATTCTAAATTTAACCGTACAAAATTCCTTAATTTGTCCTGCAGTTTCTAGAATTGTCCAAAAAATAAACAATAACTCCGAAAAATCTAGTTAAAAGTTTGTAAATTAAAAATAAAAGTTTAAATTTGTTAAACTAAATAATTTACTAATTACGGATTGTACAATTTGAATGATTGAATTTCAAACTATTAATGTTTCAGAACGTTGTAGAGAAATCTACGAAAAACAATTACTTTCTTTAAAAAAAGAAGAAGGAATGTCTGTTATGTTATCTCATTTTGGATACTTCTCTCAAGATTTAGTAAACGGCTTTTCAGAAAATATTGAAGAAATATTAATCTCATCTGGCGAGAAAAAAGGAATATTAAAACGAATTTTCTCTATTTTAATTGAAGGTCTTCAAAATATTCGAGTTCATGGTGAAAAAGACAATGATGGAGAACACTATGGTTCCTGTATTGTAGCAAAATCCAGCTCAAATTACAAAATTATTTTTGGAAGTTTGATGAAGACGGAATTGAAAGAAACCATAAAAAGCAGAATTAACACTTTAAATTCTCTTGAAGAAGATCAAGTAAAAGAGCATTATATGACTGTTTTGTCAAACGGAATTGTTTCTGCAACCGGAAATGCTGGGTTAGGTTTTATTACTATGAGATTAAAATCAAAAAATTTAGTTCAAGCATCTTTTTATGAAGTTGCAGAAAATTTACAAGCTTTTATTATCGAATTGAACATCGAGAAAGAAAATTAATCACCATAAACAATCACCTGTTTTACAAGTAATTAAGTGGGTTGTTAAAAATTTCACTAAATATTTCCTCCAAATTAACATATTGTTTCAAATCAATTACATACCTTTGTTTAGATTTATTCTAAATAGCAATGAAAAAGATTGACATTTTTACCGTTCAAAAAAATAAATTTGCAGGATGTGAAAATTGTTCCTGCGAAAAGAAAAAGGACTGTTGTAAAAAGTACAAAAAAAAAGGAGTTCATTGTAAAAAATGTCCTAAACTTTAGGATTTACAACAAACTCCTTCAATAATTTTCCTTCGATTATTTTACGAAAGCTCGGATTGATATCTCAGAAATCTTTGGTTCTGTATTTGCAGTAACCGTAACTGTTTTTATAATTTCATTAACTTGACCTGGTTTAGGATGAAAACCAACTTCAATATAATCTGATTGACCAGGAGCTATTGGTTTTTCTGGCTTGTGTGGAGTTGTACAGCCACAACTTGCAGAAACATCTTCAATGATTAAAGGGTTTTGCCCTGTATTTGTAACTTTAAACTTGCACAAATTATCAGAATCTGGCTTTACATTACCATAATCGTGTCTTAGTTTGTCAAATTTTAGTGTAGTGAATGAACTTTTTAATATTCGTTCTTCCTCCTCAAATTTCTCCAAAGTTTTTTTTAACTCCTCCTCACTTTGACCATCAGCGGCCAAGGTTGAAACAACTTCCCCGTCTTTTTTCTCATCAGAACTTGAACAAGAAAATGCTAATAAAGCTGTTAACCCAAAGATATAAATTTTGTTCATAGTTGAAATTATTAATTTTAGATACAAAAATATAAATTTTTACTTCGCTAATCCTTTTTCGTCATACTTTTTCCCTTCAATGACCTTTATTGCTTCTTGAAGTATTTCATTTTCTGCATTTGCAATTTGATAATATTCGCTAATTCCCCATAAATCTTGTGCTAAAATAGCCTTTAATCTCATTTTTATTGAATTTTCACTAATCTTGTAATCAGCTTCATTGAATTTTAATTCGGCATCTTCTGTTTTAACGTAGTCGAAAAATTCATCCATTAATTTTTTATCTACCACAAAATCAGCTTTGTATTTTTCAAAGTTAGGAAAGGTAGCGTTCAATTTTTCTCTATTTTTCTCAACATGACTCAAGGCAAAAGAATTAAAATAACCTTTGCGAGCAAGCGATTTGTAATATTCTGTTACTGCGCTAGTGTCAATTGGAACAAAGATATCGGGCATGATTCCGCCTCCACCATATACGGTTCGTTTTGATAATTTTGTTTCATATTTCAATGAATCATTGAATTTAACAGAATCTTGGCTCGATAATTCTCCGTGTAAATACCT
>CAZHLZ010000273.1:0-5156 GCA_964532475.1 uncultured Chitinophaga sp. | reverse complement strand
GCCTGAGAGATTTACATTGATAAATTATTTGGCACAAAAAATCGATGCACAAAACTACTTGGAAATTGGGGTTCGAAATCCCGAGGACAATTTTAATAAAATAACTATTAGTAACAAATATTCTGTGGACCCAGGTTTGGAGTATAAAGCTAATCCTGTTGATTTTAAGTTAACTTCCGATGATTTTTTTGCTCAATTACAAGAAAATAAATTGAAACTAGCTTCCGATTTTAAATTTGATATTATTTTTATTGATGGTTTACATTTGGCTGAACAAGTTGAAAGAGATATTGAAAATGCAATGAAACATGTTTCAGAAAGTGGTTTTGTAATTTTACATGATTGTAATCCACCCTCAGAATATCATGCTCGTGAAGATTATTCTTTTTTTAATTCTCCCGCAAAAGAATGTTGGAATGGTACAACTTGGAAAGCGTTTTACAAGGCACGTGCTAGCTACTATTCTTGCTGTATTGATAGTGATTGGGGCTTGGGAATTCTGAGCAAAACAGAACAAGCTAGTTTTAATAAACTAGAATTGCCTTTGACTAATAAATTTTATGAATTTTCTGTGCTAGAAAAAAACCGAACGAAAGATCTGAATTTACTTTCGTTCGACGAGTTTTGTGCACATATTGGTCACACGAATAACTAACTTCTAAAAATATTTGCCACGAATTTCACTAATTTGCACAAATTTAATAGTGTAAAATTTAGCAATTCGAGCTAGAAATCAGGATTTTACTTAAGACTTTTAGTACTAGTAAATTTAGTTAAATTGCATTCTTCACAATTTCTTCCACCACCGCAGGATCTAGGAGCGTTGAAGTATCACCCAAACTACCCGTTTCACCTTCGGCAACTTTTCTTAAAATTCTGCGCATGATTTTTCCTGAACGCGTTTTAGGCAAACCACTAACGAATTGTATCTTCTCAGGCAAAGCGATTTTTCCAATTTCTTTAGTAACTGTTTCTAAAATTGCTTTTCGGGCACTTTGTTCGTCTTCCACCTTATGTTCACAGACAACAAAAGCATAAATCGATTGTCCTTTCACAGGATGCGGATAACCAACAACTGCAGATTCAATCACCAAACTATTTTCATTGATTGCATTTTCAATTTCCGCTGTTCCAAAACGATGACCTGAAACATTAATCACATCATCAATTCTTCCAATAATTCGATACATTCCATCTTCGTCACGTTTGGCTCCATCTCCAGTAAAGTAATATCCATCGTAATGGGAAAAATAAGTGACACGACATCTTTCATGATCACCAAAAGTTGTGCGCAACATCGATGGCCACGGAGCTTTGACGCATAAATATCCTTCAATGTCATGTCCTTCAATTTCTTTTCCTTCTTGATCCAATAATACAGGTTGAATTCCTGGCAAAGGATAACCTGCAAAAGTTGGTTTTTGAGGAGATAAATTCCCCAAGCCTGAAATCATAATTCCGCCTGTTTCAGTCTGCCACCAGTTATCCACAACCGGACAATTTCCTTTACCAACCACATCGTGGTACCAGTGCCACGCTTCAGCATTAATTGGTTCACCCACTGTTCCAATTACTTTCAAAGAACTCAAATCGTATTTATTAACGAACTCATCTCCAAAACCCATCAAGGATCTTAAGGCAGTTGGAGCAGTTAAAAATTGATTTACTTTATATTTTTCAGCAATTTCCCAAAATCTTCCAGCATCTGGGAAAGTCGGAATTCCTTCAAACATAACGCTTGTGGCACCCGATAATAATGGTCCGTATAAAATGTATGAATGTCCCGTAATCCAGCCAATATCTGCAGTACACCAATAGATGTCGTTTTCTTCGTATTGATACACGTTTTGGAAAGAATAAGCAGTATAAACCATATATCCACCACAAGTATGAACAACACCTTTTGGTTTACCTGTTGAACCAGAAGTATACAAAATAAACAACATATCTTCAGCGTCCATTTCTTCAGCTTCACATACATGCGATTGACCAGCAGTAACATCGTTCCACCACAAATCACGGCCTTCCAACATATCAACGTCCCAATTCAAACAAGGGAAAACAATCGTGTTTTTTATGGAAGTACATGATTTTAGAGCTTCATCTACAACTTCTTTTAAAGGAATTTCTTTTGCACCACGATTTAATCCATCTGCCGTAATAATTAATTTTGCTTCTGCATCGTTAATTCTATCCGAAAGAGCATTGGCAGAAAAGCCCGCAAAAATTACAGAATGCACAGCACCAATTCGAGCACAAGCTAAGACTGCAATTGCCAATTCTGGAATCATTGGAAGGTAAATACAAACACGATCTCCCTTTTCAATGCCAATAGATTTTAAAGCATTTGAAAATTCACACACTTTGTGGTACAATTCCTTATAAGTAAATTCACGTTTTGAATCACTTGGATTGTTTGGTTCCCAGATAATTGCAGTTTTATCGCCTCTCGTCTCGAGATGTCTATCAAATAAATTTTCAGTAATATTTAATTTTCCACCTTTAAACCATTCGATTTTTGGTTCAGAAAAATTCCAATCCAAAACCTTATCCCACTTCTTTTTCCATTGAAAAGTCTCCCCAATTTCTCCCCAAAAAGCTTCTGGATTATCGATGCTTTTTTTGTATTTTTCTTTATATTCTTCGAATGATTTTATCTGTAGTGAATTCATAGTTTAACATTTAAGCCATAAATGTAAAAATAAATCCATTAAAATATCTCATTTTTTGATAAATTTTCTGAACGATGTTAACCTAAAAAATCTAATTGATACACTTCAGAAAGTGATTCATTGTTCTTAAGAGATAAATTCAAGTCCTTGATTAAACCATTATGTACTCCATAAACCCAACCGTGAACCATCAATTCTTGACCTTGTTTCCAGGCATTTTGAATGATGCTAGTTTTGGCTAAATCATACACTTGCTCAGAAACATTTAATTCAACAAAACGATTGAAACGTTCCTCATCATCTTTAATTAAATCTAATTCCTTGTGGTGAAAACGATAAACATCCTTGATGTGTCTGATCCAATTGTCAATTAAACCAATGGAATTATTTCCCATTGCAGCCTTTATACCACCGCAACCATAATGTCCACATACGATTACATGTTTTACTTTTAGTACATTCACGGCGTAATCTAATACACTTAGCATGTTCATATCAGTATGTAAGACCATATTCGCAATATTTCTATGCACAAATACCTCGCCTGGTGCTGCACCAATAATTTCATTTGCTGGCACACGACTATCAGCGCAGCCAATCCACAAAACTGGTGGTTTTTGACCATGTGCTAATTTATTGAAAAAATCTGGATCCATGTCTAATTTACCAGCAACCCAATCCTTGTTATTTTCTAATAATTGATTATAAAACTTTTCCATAATATTTTGATTTTAGTGCCCAAAAACTTGAACTTCTGGGACGTTTATTGTTTGTAATTCTATATTTTTTTCTTTCACTAAGTGATTTTTAAATTCCTGAATGGTTTCAAGTACGTCGTAATCAATTTTATTACAATTACTTCCATCAATAATCACCTTAGAATTTTTCTTTATTCCTTGCAATAATTCACGAATTCCACCTTTATTTAAGAAAGTAACTTCTTCAGACAAGGTGATATAAATCTCTTTTTGGTCATCATGTTGATTTTCTTCCCTTTGGTAATTATTCTTGAAATTTCTTTTCAGAATATAAAAAATTGAAAATGCCATTCCAATCCCAATTCCCACCAATAAATCAGTAAATAATACACCTATAATTGTTGTGATAAATGGAATAAATTGATCCATTCCTAATTTAATCATTTGTTTGTATAAACTTACTTTTGACAGTTTATAACCAACCATCAATAAAATTCCTGCCAAGGCTGAAAGAGGAATTAAGTTCAAAACGCTTGGCAAGAACAATACAGAACTGAACAGTAAAACACCATGTAAAATAGTTGATAATTTACTTTTTCCTCCAGCGTTAATGTTTGCCGAACTTCTAACAATCACTTGAGTAACAGGTAATCCTCCTAAAAAACCCGAAACGATATTACCGATACCTTGGGCTTTTAACTCACGATTTGTTGGTGTTAAATGTTTTTCCGGATCTAATTTATCTGTTGCCTCTACACTTAAAAGGGATTCTAAACTGCCAACTAAAGCGATTGTTAATCCGATGGTATAAACACGATAATCAGATAAATAGGAAAAATCGGGAAAACGGAAAAGACTTTTAAAATCCTCAAAATTTCGAGTTTTTGGAAGTTCTACCAAATGTTTGGAATCCAAATACAAATCTGGATAATACCATTTAAAAAGTAGATTCACCAAAACACCAATCAACACCACAAACAAGGCTCCGGGAAGGAGTTTGAAAATAGCGTATTTTTTCAAAAATGGTCTATCGAATAGAATCAAGATTAAGATTGAAATAAGCGTAATTATTATTGCGCCTGGACTAGTTTTGTTAAGTGCTACGAATATTTCTGAGAAGGTATTCTGACCGTCAATTTGAAAAAATGACTCATCACCCATGAAATCAGCATCGTAGCCAAAAGCGTGTGGAATTTCTTTTAGAATCAAAGTAAGTCCGATGGCAGCTAACATACCTTTTATCACCGAAGAAGGAAAATAATTCCCGATAATTCCAGCCCCCAAAAACCCACTTATTAATTGAATAACACCAGAAATTATGACTGCCAAAAGAAAAGCGTCAAAACTTCCCAAAGTCGCAATTGCAGCTGCAACAATTGTAATCAATCCTGCTGCTGGACCAGAAACTCCTAATCGGGAACCACTTATAAATCCAACAACAACTCCGCCGACAACTCCAGCAATGATTCCTGAAAATAAAATGGGATTTTCGCTTCCTGTCGAAGCAAGTGCAACACCTAAACACAAAGGAAGTGCTACCAAAAAAACTACTAAACTGGCAGGAATATCACTTTTCCAGTTCTTGAAAAAATTGTTCATTTTTGAAACTTAATTAAAATAAAATTTGAATGCAGAAAAAAATTAACTGCAAAACGAGAATAAATTTTAACTAAGTATTTCTGGAGGAGAATAAACGATTTCTAACAGAGGTTCGTTGTACTTGTGCTCATAAATTTTTGAAATTAATTGATAATTAAATTTTTCAAAAACAAAGCTAAAATGGGGG
>CAZHLZ010000272.1:0-5187 GCA_964532475.1 uncultured Chitinophaga sp. | reverse complement strand
AATCTGATTTTTTCCAAACTTCATGAATGGAAAGCGAGTAGAACTTTTGTTGATGATACCGCCATGTTTAGTTGCCGATTTTTTTAGTTCATTTACCAATCCTTTAACTTTGAAAACACTAATTTCAAGTTCTAAAATATTTTTTCAATCTTAAAAAAGGTTTTTCTACAAAATGATATGAAAGGAAAGCGCTGATTATAAGCACGATGAAATTAATGCCTACCAAAGTAGAGCTTGAATTAAATCCAATATATTTCGTAAGAATAAGTGTTCCAAAGGTAATTACGATTCCTTGAAGGCAATACATTCCGTAAGAAAATTGTCCCATTTTTTGAAGAATTTTCATGATCCAATTTTCTTTAAATAGGTGATTCATAGAGCATAGAAAGAATAGAATGTAGGCAAAGAAAATTGAGACGATAAGGTTATCAATGACTTCCCAATAAAGAAAATCTATTGTTGATGCAAAAAACAAAAATGCAATAGAAAGAAGGAAGAGTATCTGAAATATAAATAATTTATAATTAAGTGTTTTTCCCTGATGATAAAGATTTGCTAATAGTATTCCAATTCCAAAGGATGAAAAATGATTCAAAGTATGTGGGTAAATTGAAATGTCATAATGCATGGCAAAAAGTTTGTACGCACTAGAAGCCAAAATCATCAAAAAAGCAATAACATTCAAATATTCATATAAAAATTTATAACAAATTGAAATGAATAGATAAAATTGTTCTTGTACAGCAACGGACCATAAAATCATGAGTATAAAAATGTGATTTTCTGGGTAATAATTTGAACTAAATGTCAAGTAATATTGAATGGGAGCAAGTGTAATTTCTTGCTGTGCAATGAATGGAAGAATGAAATAAGCGAAAATAATAATTAAAAAATACAAAGGGAAAATTCTCAAAATTCTTCGCATGGTAAATTTTAGCCATGAAAATTGTTTCGATTTTGAGAATTCTCTATTCGCTTGAAAAGTTAAAATAAACCCCGAAAGCACGAAGAAAAAAGTGTGTCCGTATAAGAAGTAAATGACATGCGAATGATGCAAAAATGACACAGAGATCACCAAAAATCTCAAGATATCAATAAAATTGAAATAATTTGTTTCTAAGCTTGCGCTTTTTGCCTCTGACATCAAATTTGTGAATTCAAAAAAATTACCTCATTAAATACATTTTCCCAAACTCTTTCTTGAAATATTTATCACCTTCCGTTTCTCTATGTTTTATTTCTTCCCCTTTAATTTGACTTAACACTCGGTAAAGATAAACACCATTTGCCAATTGATCGCCAAATTCATCTGTTCCATCCCAAGCATATTCTGTAATATTTCTTCCAATATGAATTGGTCCTAATTGATCTTCGGTTATTTCTCTCACAACTTTTCCAGTAACTGTCATTATTTGAATAATAATTTCATCTGGCACCTCAGTTCCTGTTAAAGTAAATACAAATTGAGTGCTTGTACTAAATGGATTTGGATAATTCATAAGATAAGTAATTGATGACTCATGAATAATTTCAAAATTTATTTTGTACTCTAAATCTCCTGAAATATTTCCACTTCTGTCGGAACCTTGAACCAAAAGTGTGTAAATTCCATCTTGTTCAAAATAGGATGGATAAACAATTTTGAATTTTTTGTATTGAGATTCTGCTGGATACCATTGTAAGATAGTGTTTCCATTCCCATCAATAAATGGAATCTTTTTCTGTGTCCCATCAGGATAAGTTAAAAACACACCAAACAAAGTTGTGTCTGAAATATCATCCATAATAAGGTAAGGATTATCGTCTTTCAGAGTAATATAAATTTCACTTTCTGGATCAATGATATCACCATTTAATATATGTCTTCCATCAAATGTGACATCTAAAATTGGATTTACATCATCTGCCTTAACATAGAAAGGGATTTGAAGTAAGTTATTGAAATGATATTGCTCTGCTTGATCCTTAACTAACTCATTAATATAAGGATTTACCTCCATCCAAAGTGAGTTTATTCCAGGTAAGCCAACTGTTGAAAAGGTGATAGTGTCTCTTAAAACATCGTACACACGCAATGAGTCTTGCCTCAAATATGGAATTGGATGAAGAACATGGTTCTGATCTTCCACCCAGTATGATACTAAAAGTGAATCCATGTGATAATCACTAATATTTTTTACATCAACAGCAAATGAAAACTCTTGACCTTCACTTAATGTGTCTATTTGAGGCAGCCAGGTATAACCAGCCGTCCCATCAATTGCAGCTTCAGGAATTGGAGTGTATAAAACGTGCCATCTATCGTTTTGAGCAGGGGTAAAATTGATCTTATCTGTATAAGTGGCAGTTAATTTTATAACAGGATTTAATTGGGCATTGATTAAATTCCCCAAATCCATTATTGAATCTTTTCGAGTAAAAATAGTGTCAATTTCCTGTGTTATCGAGCCATAAATATTGTATAATGATATTTTTAATCTCGTTGTGTCACCAACCAATGTCTCTGAAGGATCTTGTTTCCAATACATGGTCTTCCATTCTGAGGCTGGACCAATCAAAGGACTTGATTCTTCTCCCAAATAATCTCCACTTTCAATGTTAGTAATCAAACTAACGATATCACCAGAATTTGTAGCAAAAACTTCCTGAGTTTTGTCAGGTGAACCTATTTGTGTGTAAAAAATAAAGCATAAATCTGGCAAACCTGCTTGCAATTGAGTTGCACCTAAATCTGCAAACGTCTGGAAAAGAGAAGGTTGTAAACTTGACCAATTTGCAAATTCTGGAAATTTCACAGCATAAACAATTACATAGTGCCCAAGTGGAATTGATTGTAATGCATTATTTAAATTAGCTAATCCTTGGGCGTCTTGTCTAAAAATGAAATATTGTTCTTGTCTTTGACGGCAAGCTCCCATGTGATTAACATTTCCTAGATCGTGACCAGCTTCAACGTCAACTCCAGGATTGAAAACTGTTTTCCAAGGTTGTAAAGTTACTGGATCAATTACAGCTAAGTGCAGAGCAGGAGCATTTCCACATGCACCGTATTCCATTTGCTGGTTGTCAATCAAGTAGCGAGTCAAAGCAAAACTATTAGTATGGTCGTAGGTATTTACTTCAAGTACTTTTGAAACTGGTTCAAAAATTCTTTGTCTATTTGGTCTGTCGTATTTTACAGTGGAAAACTCATTGTTTTTAAATTGGAAGAAATGATCCTGTCCCCATCCTTCTTTGTCCTTGATATATTGAAATGAACTTTCATTCCACACTAAAATACTACTATCAACTGCTGCTCGCCAAAAGTAGACAACACTATCATCACATACAAGAGGAAATGATTGGTTTGAATTATTTAACCATTGGGAATGATGAACTTCCTTTATTCCTCCGAGGGCTGAAAACGAATAATGTCGTTTGATAGGACTATTGAACTCATCAGTGGTGTCTAATTCAAAATGATACGTTTTTAAGGAACTTATTGGATTTGTGGTTGAAGCTTTCACCGTAACAGTATCTCTCGGGATTACAGCAAATTCATAGGGGTAAATTGGTTTAATTGCATCTAGTTTTAAAAATAAAACTTTTGAAAAACCATTGTTTGTATATTCTTCATATTGTTCTTCAATTACCGTTGGAATATCCACATTCGCACTGATATTGTTAATTCCAATGCCAATATTCGCTTGAAGTGGTACTCTTAATTTTAATGTATCCACATAATGCAATGCAGGATAAATAAAGGTGTAAACAGAATCTATTGTTGAATTAGGGAAATGTCTTTTTATTTCCACTTCAAAAGTGTCTGTCACGGAAATCCCTAAATTCTTAATTACCAAATTAATATCAACACTATCTACTGTTAAATTAATATCTTCTGGTTCAAAAAATAGAGATTGTTCTGTAATTTCAATTTCAGGTTTTGTATGCCAGTTCAACTTTAATAGTGGGTCACCATTTAAGTTTGTTGCTCCGAATGTGCTTTTTAAGTAATCAATTGAACCACCTTCATTTAATGCCTCCAATTTTTCAATCGTCTTTTTAATTTGATAACTTAGGGGTTTGCCATAATTTTCTGGGGACATTTGATTATATAATTCACGACAATATTTAAAAGCGATGTTGTCATATTCTGTTGTTGCAGATGCAATAAAAGCAATTGCTCCTTCATTTTCAGTAAAAATCAAATTTTCTCCAAAAGAAGTGGTGTTGTTGTACATATCACCAGAATAACAACCATTACCAATTACGACTGGATATTTTCCTTGATTTTCCCAGTTGGATGGATCATCAATACTTAAATCGAAACCAACAGAACTTGAGTGACCAAAGAAAGTCATTAAGGAAACCCCAGCACTCAATCGTTCATTTAATTGACCTAATAAACTTGGATCTAATGGATCACTTGATACCTTTTTGAAAGTGGTTACATTTCCAGCGAAGTAAGCAGTTTCTATAATATTTTTGAAAACATTCATGAAATTCAAGAAGTTTCCTTGTTGTGAGGCATTTGATCCACCTGAAAAATGCAAAATTTGCTTTTGCCAGTCTTTGTTAGGGGTATCGTAGACATGTGTTGTGTCCTGTTGGTTTTCGTAAACTATTAATTTCGAAAGGTATAACAACAAAGTCTCATCATCTGGTGCAGAGATTCTACCAGTTGGAATTAATGGTGAAAAGCCAGAACCTTCTAACTTTGCAGTGTAACAAATATCACTTCCTGGATGTCCAAAAGCAGGAATTAAGCTTCTACTATAGTTTGCTGGGTTGTTTCTACAAATATTAGTGGTAAATCCTTTTGCTAATAAGGTCAACGCTATTGGTTTTTCAGTAGCATTCATATAAGCAAAATGTGCAAATCTTCTTACTGCGGCATTGTGTTTTGAAATTCCTCCTCCGAACTGTAAATACAATTCTTCAATATTTGCCATAACAACATTATAGGAGCCACCATCGGCAGAAGATCTATAATTTTTGTATTCATTACTTGAACTTGTTAAACTTGGATGGTAAACAATTAAATCGGCTGCCTCGAAATTCATATCTGTGAAATCTGTAAAGAAACCAGTTCCATTTACCAGCTTTATGGTATCAATTGTAATTACTAAACTTGCATCAAGAAAAACAACGTCTTGATTTTGACCTGATAAAGAATTTGGTACTAACAGTTTCCATGATCCGGCACCA
>CAZHLZ010000271.1:0-5213 GCA_964532475.1 uncultured Chitinophaga sp. | reverse complement strand
TCATTGTTTCTAAGCGGTCTGAATCCAATTTTAATAATCGAACTGAGGTTAGTAATATTCCCTAATGTAACTCATTGCTATGAATTGAGTTTATCGTGACCCATCGAGCCTGAAGTAATGAAGAAAGCTTGTCGCCATGCATTGCGATGTACTGTGTTTGTCAAAGCAAACTTGTCGAAATGAAATGAGTCGAAAGTAATTCTTGTTTTTTAATGACATGTAACATCTTCAAAGAAATAGAATTCCAATTTTATAGTTGTTTTGAATTCAAGTTGATCAATTTTTCCTTACCTTCGTGGAATGAAATATTACTTCCTTTTTTTACTCTTTCAAGTTGCCAATTTTTTCGCGCAAGACATATCCACTAAAAACCCTATCGAATCAAAATCTGATTTTATTTTAGGAGAAAAGCGCACATTTTATTCGGAAGTTTTGCAGGAAAATAGAAGTATAAACGTTTACCTACCTCAGGGTTACCAAGAAAATGATTCTTCGCTTTATTCAGTTATTTATTTACTTGATGGTTCCGCGGATGAAGATTTCATTCATGTTGCTGGATTGGTTCAATTTTTATCCTTTCCTTGGATTTCAACTTTGGAGAACACCATTTTAATTGGAATAGAAAATGTAGATCGAAAAAGAGATTTCACCTTTCCTACCTCGATCGAAAAAGATAAAATTGACTTTCCTACAACTGGTTCCTCAGAAAAATTCATCACTTTTATTGAGAAAGAATTACAAACTTTTGTGACGAAAAACTACAAGGTGAATACAGAAAAATCAATCATTGGACAATCATTAGGAGCTTTACTTGCAACAGAAATCTTATTAAAAAAACCACAATTATTTAATCGTTACTTTATCATAAGTCCAAGCTTGTGGTGGGACAATCAATCTTTATTACAAAAAGTTAATTTAATTGAGCCCCAAAACTACAAGGACCTAGAAGTGTACATTTCGGTTGGTCAGGAAGGAAAAATCATGATTAATGATGCTAAAAATTTGGAGAAAAGCTTGAGGAAAAAAGGTGTAAACAGCAAATTTCAATTTTTTCCAGAAGAAAATCATGCAACGATTTTGCACGATGCTCTTTACCATTCATTTTTGAAAATGAAGAAAAAAAACACTAAAAAGTGAATGTAATCGGCAATTATAATTGAATTTTAAACATTCAAATGTAAATTTTCTTTTCATTGCTTATAATTTCTGAAATATTATTATCTTAGCTTCATGAAAAATGTAAAAATCAGTTTTATTTTACTCTTGAGTTTATTCGTTTTTACAGCTTGTCCTGGAAAAAAGAAAACGAATGCCATGAAATCTTTGAAAGGAAATAATTATGATTTTTCAAATTTCAAACAACGTTATCACAAGGGGATTTTTTTTCATTTACCTACTTATTTTGAGCAAGATTACAATACAAATTACCTTCTCAAAAAAGATGGAATTTCTTTATCAAATTTTGAAGCTGGTATCTTTTTTTCTTGCGAAATGTTTGATCAAGATGATGTGGAAGAATATAAATTTATGTTTGATTCCACGGAGGACCTAGCTTCTGTGCACAAATATTACATTAGTCAACGAGAAAATTCCTTGAAGAATGTCAAAATTTCCTTAGCACATCCTCGTCAAAACAAAGCAAAATTGCAGGGAATTTATCAAATCGTTGAAGGAAATGAATATTCCAGCTTCAACATGAATCAAAATATGGTTTATATGATTGGAACCTTTGAAAAATACCACAAAGGTGAAAAAAAATATTTTGTAATTCAATTGATTTCAACGAAAGAAATGTCTGCTTATTTGCTCGATGATTTCAAAAAAACAATGAATGCACTGCACTAAATGTCTGAAATCGAAAAATTAAAAAAACTAATTGCGTTTCAGCTTCCCGGTGAAAGTGCGCACGCTCAAATGGCACCATTAAACAGACCGATATCGAGCATTGCAAAAAGTAAATCAGATAATTATCGGGAATCAAGCGTTGCGGTAATCTTAGTGAATTTAGATGAAATCATTTTAATTCAACGACCTGAATACGAAGGGAACCACAGCGGTCAAGTAAGTTTTCCTGGTGGAAAAAAAGAAGAAAACGATCAAGATTTATTTGAAACAGCAGTTCGAGAAAGTCAGGAAGAAATTGGAATTCAATTGCCAAGGGAAAATTATTTGGGGAAATTAACTCCTGTTTTCATTCCTGTCAGCAATTTTCATGTTGAAGCCCACGTTTTTATACTCCAAGAAAAGCCAAACTTTATCAAAGACGATTACGAAGTTTCAGAAATTTTTTGTGTCAAAATCAATGAATTGTTAGATGACTCAAAGGTAAAATATACTGACATGAAAATAAATCGACAATACACATTAAATAATATTCCCTATTTTGATTTAGAAAACAAAATTATTTGGGGTGCAACTGCCTTGATTTTAAATGAATTAAAGGAATTGTTGAAAATGGTTTAAAATCTAATTCTCGCAACTCCCATTGCACCTGAAACAGTATTTGAATTTGTCGTGAAAAATGCTAAGGCATCTCGTGAAGCAATTCCCATTTCATATTTACCTTCTCTGAAAATAAAATTGATTCCCATTGGCATGTTGGTTTTGTAAATTCCACCTCCAAGGTAACCAATGCTAATTTGCAACCATTTTACAGGTTTTATATCTCCACCAAATGAAACAATGGCATTTTGAATGCTACCAGGATTTTCTTTATTGAAAGGTGCTACCAAATCAAAACCAAAGGCTAAAAACTTAAAAGGGTGAAAACTAGCTCCTAAACGGAAATTGGATGCGTTTTTCTGCTTATATTTTTGCTCACCAACAAGTGTCAAAATAGATCCATTTGTAAGTAATTGATCAATCCCATCCATTAAATTTTCATCACCCATTCCAGGAATTCCAATGTTCCCAACCAGTGTATCTTTCACTCGGTAAACATTTCTTTTGTACTCCACACTCCCAATATTATTTACAGATGCAGCAACCTTTAATTTATTAAATAAGATGGCACTTACAGATAAATCTACTCCATAACCATTTCCAACCGCAGGTGGAATTCCTCCTTTGTAATTTAAAAATGAAGAAACGTTTGATTTTGCAACCTCACCATAATCAATTTTAAACGAGGGCGAAAGAGAAGAGGCAAAAAACAATCCATCATCATTCGATTCTAATTCAAACATGGCCATAGATTGCATAAAACGCCCCCCTACTCCTGCATATAATACAAAAGTAGAATCCTTACCGAAAACTTTTCTACCATATCCGAAATTATATGAACGATTCCAAACCATTCGAATTGACGAACCTTTTGTTAGTTCACTCAATTTCAAAGGCACAGAAATATTTCCTAAAATCACATTATCCATGGTTTCTTGAGAAAGGGTATCTGCATTTGCAATCACAGAGGTATCTAAACCAACAACTACGGTTAAAGAATCAAAATAGTTTGCCAATTTCCCTCTAAAGATTATGTCTGTAAGTTCTGGATTTAATTTAGAATACCAATTGTAGCTTTCCGTAACATTAAACGCAATTCCACCAAATCTTTTTGACTGAAATGCAAATCCTCCCCAGTTATATTGCCCATCAATTGCAATTCCTTTTTCAGCATATTCCGCTGCAGCTTCACGTTGGGCATTCCAATCAATGTCTTTTGTTGTCGAATCTTTCCTTATTTGATTGTAGATGGTTTTACCAAACTTTTTCAATTTTGTGCTATTTAATGCATCTGAATACATTCCACCATTCATCTCAAAACCTCCAGTTGTAGATCTGTACTTTTCATATCCTGTCCCCCAGCCCAATGCTGAATTATTAATCCCAAGGCAATGATAATCTGTTACGAAAGTAGTTGCAACCCCTTTACCAACAGCTGTGTAGGCAATACCTTGTGTTTGTGAAAAATAGGTAGTAATTGAAAAAGTAGCAAGAAAAAGCAGGATCAGGATTTTCATGGTTTTGATTTTAAATTTTTTTCGAAAATAGAAACAAAAAATTAATTCTGCAAGAAAAATGCGAAATTTTGTTAAAATAAAAAGAGGAGTACACCACTTAGATTTACTCCTCTCTTCATTAAACCATGCTAAAACTATAAAACCAAATCAATTCTATGAAAAACTGTATTTGTGGTACAAAGGTACAGCATTTATTTTAACCTGCAAGTTTTTTTAAAACTATTTTATGTTTTTTTTCAATCTTTTTTGTCCTTTAAGATATAAACTACACTAAACCTCAAGGAAATACTGGAGAAATCATGTTTATAGGTCAATTCATCTTTTGCTTGAGTTTGACTATATAAGTTATTGTAATTGGCGTTATTTGAAAAATTATTCAAATTTTCTGCGTAATTCGTTTGCTTTTCATACGTGCTTAAATTTGATAATTGATCACTTTGATTTATTTCATAAGAAACAATTTCGCTATTTTTTAATTTCATATTTAACAAAACAGACTCTAAAGCAAAACCAATTTTTAATTTTTCATGCAAATTAATTTCTACTCCCATTGCATTTTGAAATCCAGTAACGTAATTATATTTTAATGTTTTTTTCTGGTAAAAATAATCCCCTCCTAGCTCACTGGAAGCAAAACCTTCAAAATATGACTCAGTTTTCAGCGGAATCACTAATGCGGTTTTAAAATAAAAATTCAGTTTTTTAACTGGAATAAAAAATACGATTCCAGGATATAACTTTTGTTGTTTGGCTGATCCAATAATTTTTGTGAAGGTATCATTTAATTCAATATTCTTAAATAGTGTTTCTTTGTTTTGTAAATAATCATATCCTAAACTCAACTTCACATTAGGGTGAATTTTTATTGAAGAATTCAAACCGAAACTTGAGCCAGTTGCCAATGAACCACGTATATTCGATATCGAAAACTCACTGTCATAAATCGTTTTTTCTTGTTGTCCAACAATGCTATTTGGAGTAGAAATGGAATAAGAATAACTCACCCCAAATTCAACTTTTTGCGAAAAATAAAGGAATTGAATGGTCAGAAATAAAATGGATAGAACTTTTTTGAACATACTAGAATTTTTAACAAAGATAAATTTTTATCATTTATAGAACTATTCAAAGTAACTTTTCTTCATTGAATGCAAAAAATCAAATTAGCTTAACATTTCAAGAATGAACGAAATATTTAGTCAGGGCAAACTCACACTTTTGTATTTAAAACTTTCCAAAGGTAGTCTTCATTCC
>CAZHLZ010000270.1:0-5230 GCA_964532475.1 uncultured Chitinophaga sp. | reverse complement strand
ATTGTTTCTAAGCGGTCTGAATCCAATTTTAATAATCGAACTGAGGTTATTAATTGGAAAAAGAGAATTGCCTGTTTACAAACCAATTACATGTCGAATCTCTACCTCCGTAATTTTTCTCGGTTTACCTTCCTTACTAGTATATGTGCGGTTCACTACTTTTCCTGTTAGAACGATTTTTTTTCCTTTCGATCCAAAATTTTCAATGAATTGAGCGATATTTCCCCAAGCGAAAACTTTGTGCCATTCCGCTTTCTTCTCTCCATTTACAATGCTTTCAGTTGCCAGATTAAAACGTACCACTTTTGCTCCATTGTCGAAATTTGTTACCATTGGGTTTTGTCCCATATTTCCGATTAATGTGATTTGATTTCTCATGATTCTAAATTTATAAAATTACTAAGTCGTTTACTTCCACTTCTGTTACAAACTGTTTACTTCCAGCTTGATTCTTGTAAAAACGGGAAACCAATTTTCCTTCAACTGCAAGTTTGATTCCTTTTTGTCCCAATTCTTCCAAGACATTCACCCAATTACCCCAGGCACTTATTCTATGCCATTGATTTTTCTTAATTACATTTCCAAATTCATCCAAAAATGTTTCTTGTGTTGACATGGAGAATTGAGCTAATTTTCTGCCATTTTCTAAAATTAAAACCTTTGGCTCGGAACTAATTTTTCCTATTAAATTTACGTGATTCATACTTTCTTATTTTTGATTAAAAAGCGCTGCAGAAGCTAATAATCTCCTGCAACGGTTCATTGTGAATAATTATTTTTTAGTTGCTGGAACTTCTTTTGCTTTGAAAACCATGTACTCAGAAACTTCAATTTCAGTTGAATAGCGTTTTTCGCCTTCCTTGGTTTCATAATTACTATTCACCAATTTTCCTTCAATAGCAATCTCACTTCCTTTGTCTGTGTTTTTGGCAATGCTTTCAGCTAGTTTCCCCCAAGCCGCTAAAGAATGCCAGTGTGTAATCTCTTCCCATTCACCTGCTTTATTTTTTTTACGCTCGTTGATGGCAAGTGAAAAACGTGTAATTTGATACCCGCCAGCTAAAGTTTTGATTTCTGGTTTCGCGCCGATTCTCCCGATCATGCTCACTTTGTTTCTTAAATTGTTCATACGTGTTTGTTTTTAAAAATTTGTAAATAATTGTGTTAATTGTTGTTGAACTTATTCGATTGTTTGTTTCAACACTGCAAAGTTGGGGGTGTATCAAAATTCCATTCGGTTATTAATTATTTGTATTCGTTTGTTACTTACATGTAAACATTTAAAAACGGTTTTATAATTAATTATCAATTATTTAAGTAGAAATAAAAAATTGAAAAAAAAGTATTAAATTTGTATAAAAAATGAAATGAAGTATCTAATTTTTAGTTTTTGCGTTTTTCTAATAAGTCAATTTAAGGCGGAAAATTTGGATTCACTGTACTTAAATAAGCAGAAATTATATTATCATACTTCGAAATCACAAATTGAAAGCAAACAACTTTTCATTTTTTTGCACACAAATATTGAAGGGTTTCAAGATAAAACTGAAAATAATGCGCTTACAATTGACTCTTTATTAGAAAAAAACCAAGCAATTATTCAAAGTCTTCATTCAAACGGGATAGATTTGCTCGTTCCGCAGGCATATAATGAATATTCTTGGCTAAAGGAAAAAGGGGAAGAGTTTATTACAAGCTTAATTGAGTCTCATAAAAAACGTTATGAAAGTATAATAATCGGAGGGTTTTCAGAAGGTGGAACAGCAGCTTATCGAATATTTTATAAAAATCCTGAGAAATTTTCAGCTTTAATATTGTTTAATGCATATCCACAGCAAGATTATTTTAACAAAAGCGTCGATTATACAAAAGTTACTAATAAAAAAATCTTTTTTGTTTCGCAAAAAAATGATAAACTATTGCCTTACGAATTCTTATTGATGGAATACCGTCGACAAAAACTAGTGAATTCTGAAAGTTATTTCTACCTTCAGGATGGAAAACATGAGTTTAATTATGATTTAAAATTTTTCAACGAACTCATTCAAAAGTTAAATTATTCGAACAATTCCAATATTAGTAAAGAAGGTTTCATTTGGGTTTACCCACCAATTGACGGTTTAATTTTTGACCACGAGGTAATTAATTTGATTGATTTTAGAAAGTCTTATAGCGAACGCTACGAAATAGACATAAAGGAATATAAAAGTCAGGTCGAGTCAAAAAAAACCTTGGAAGGAATAATAAAAAAGAACCGTTATGTAAAAGTTGTTCCAATACTTTTTAGTTTAGAGGAACTTGCAAAAAAGGAATTGATTGAATTTAGTTTTGTTTCAAATAATACAACATATACCATCTATTTTGATAATTATTTATTAATGGACAAGTGGTGATTCAATTCTTTATTTTTCCACTTCCAAGTTAAAATCAGTTGTAAACACAATTTTTCCATCCACAGGATTTGGATTTCCAGGAATAATTAATCCCTTGATTTTTGTGGTTTTGCCTTTAGAAAGTAATTCAAATGTATTTTTTTCACTTAACTTTTTTCCTAAAATTTCAAATGGAATCTTGAATCCACAGACTGCAAAATTTCCGCATCCATAGGCTGAATTCCCTTTTTTCAACAAATGAGATTTGCATTTTGGACATGTCATTGCCTCAATATTGATTTCCTCTTTAACTTTTGGTTCACGAGGCTTTTTGACTTTTTCAACAGGTGCAGCAGCTTGATTTTCTGGAGCAAAAGTAATAATCCTTCTTGTGTTGAAAATCACTTCATTACATAGATCAACTACCATTTGAATTAATTCCGCCTTAAACACATCAATCGAGTATTCACCCTTTTCAATTAGCCGTAATTTTCGCTCCCAATCACCAGTTAACTCAGGACTTTTCAGCAAATCATTTTGAATCGTATCAATCAAGTCAATTCCAGTTTGTGTGGCAACTAAATTCTTTTTATTTTTTGCAATGTATCGACGTCTAAATAAAGTTTCAATGATATTTGCACGCGTGGAAGGACGACCAATTCCAGAATCTTTCATCAATTCGCGCATTTCCTCATCTTCGATTTGTCGTCCAGCAGTTTCCATCGCACGCAATAGAGTTGCTTCTGTGTAATATTTAGGTGGCGATGTTTTTCCTTGATGAATTTTTGGTTCGTGCGGACCTTTTTCTCCCACTTCAAACAAAGGCATTACTTTTTCAGCTTCACCAGCATCTTCTTTATTTTTCTCGTCGGCATAAACCATCCTCCAACCCAAATCTAGAATTTGTTTTCCGCTTGCTTTAAATTCAACTTGCCCAACTTTTGCCAAAACGGTTGTTGTAAAAATTTTACATTCGGTATAAAAAACGGATATGAAACGTTTGGCAATCAAGTCATAAATGTGTTGCTCCTGCGGACTAATTCCTGATGGGACAATTCCTGTAGGAATAATTGCGTGGTGATCGGTTACTTTTTTGTCGTCGAAAACAGCTTTCGTTTTTGGAATCGCTTTTGCTAAAACTGGTTCTGTTAGGCGAGAATAATATTTCATTCCTTGCAAAATTCCGGGGATTTTTGGATGTAAATCTTCTGAAAGGTAAGTTGTATCAACCCTTGGATAAGTTACCAACTTTTTCTCGTATAAATTTTGAATTAATTTCAAGGTGTCATCGGCAGAATATCCGTGTTTTTTGTTTGATTCAACCTGTAAGGCTGTCAAATCAAATAAGCGTGGATTTCCTTCTTTTCCTTCTTTTTGCTCGAAAGATGTTACCTCAAATTCATGTTGTTTTAAATATTCTAAACCTTTGTCTGCTTTCTCTTGTGAATACAAACGTTCAATGGTAGCATTAAATTCTGTTTCACGGTAAATTGTTTTCAATTCCCAATAATCGGCAGATTTAAATGCATCAATTTCCTTCTGACGCTGCACAATCATTGCCAAAGTTGGAGTCTGAACGCGTCCAATTGATAAAACACCTTGCCCACGACTAAATTTTGTAGTAAATAAACGTGTTGCATTCATTCCCAAAAGCCAATCACCAATTGCACGTGCACTTCCAGCGGCATACAAATTATCGTACTGCTTTGATTCACGCAATTTCTGAAAACCTTCTTTGATTGCCTCCTCAGTCAGGGATGAAATCCAAAGGCGTTTGATTGGAACTTTGCATTGTGCCTTCAATAAAACCCAACGTTGAATTAATTCTCCTTCTTGCCCGGCATCACCACAGTTTATGACTTCCGTTGCTCCTTCTACTAAACGTTGAATCGTTGCAAATTGCTTTTGAACACCACTGTTCTCAATCACTTTGACTCCAAAACTTGAAGGTATCATTGGTAACGATTCCAAGCGCCACGATTTCCACTTTTCGGTGTAATCATGTGGTTCCTTTAGGGTACATAAATGTCCAAATGTCCATGTAACTTGGTAACCATTGCCTTCCATGTATCCATCTTTTGCTTGAGTAGCACCAATAATTTTGGCAATATCTCTAGCAACACTTGGTTTTTCGGCAATACAAACTTTCATAGGGAATTTAGGAAATATGTGAGCAGTTTTCGTTCTATTAGAGTGTAAAATTGTTCATTTTTTTGCGAAAATTCAAGTAAAATTTATTAACAAATTAAATTTTCACCTCACATACCTTTTTACTTCAAAAGCAAATTCATTTTTGTCATCAATTTCTTTTTTGAAAAGTGATTCAACTTTCCAATCACTTAAATTAATTTCTGGAAAAAATGTGTCTGCATCAAATACATAATCTACATGCGTGATGTACATTTCATCAATAACATCCAAGTCTAATGCTTCCTTGTAAATCTGACCACCACCAATCACAAATAAATCACGTCCCGTTCGGTCAGGTTTATAATTTAATATTACTTCTCTAAAAGAATGAAAAACCTGACAATTTTCAGCTGTAAAGGCACTATTTCTAGTTAAAATCACATTCTCACGATTAGGCAAAGGACGAAATTTTTCTGGAATGGATTCGAAATTTTTTCTTCCCATAACTACAATTTGGTTCAAGGTCGTTTCCTTGAAAAAACGCATATCTGAAGGCAAATGCCACATCAAATCGTTGTTTTTTCCAATTCCACGATTTTTGTCCATGGCAACAATTAATTTTATTTTCATTCTTGAACTTGTTTTATTTCTTCTAATTGTAAACTTGTGGTATTGAAAAATCCAATTTTTGAAATCGTAACACCTAAATCTTTTAAATAACGGGCATT
>CAZHLZ010000269.1:0-5247 GCA_964532475.1 uncultured Chitinophaga sp. | reverse complement strand
GCGGAAATTGGCAAGATTATGGTTCTGCATGTGACATCACAACGCCAGCATCTTTGGGTCTAATAGTACAAAATTCTGGAGCAGAGTTGAACAAATTCGAAACAATTGCATTGACAGCTTATCCAAATCCAAGTAATGGTGAGTTTACAATTTCTAGTTCACACGAAGGAACGTTTAACATCATCAACGAATTAGGACAATTGGTGCAAACGGTTGAGATAACAAAGGAAAATAATTATCAGGTGCACGTTGGTGTAAATTCAGGCCACGCCTTGAATCAACAATTGCAACCTGGCGTGTATTTCATTACAGGTACGATCAATGGAAATGTGATTACTGAGAAAATTATTATACATTAAAGAAAAAATATTTAAAATCTCTGTTCAACTTATGATGAACAGAGATTTTAATTTTTCTGTAAAAACATAACTTAAAATAATCCAATTTAACCTTTACTGTTGTTCCAATATTGCGTTTTTATTTGAATAATTCAAGGTGTAGAAGTCCTATTTTTTGCAGTCTGTATTTAAATGAAACACCCAAAACTCCAAGGCCATATTTTATACTTCTTCGAAGATTAATACTACTAGCATCAGAAAAGTATTTTGTTGGACAAGAAACTTCCCCGATTTCATAATTCTTGAAGCACACTTGTGCTAAAAATTCGTTGTCAAAAATAAAATCGTCTGAATTTTTAGTGAAATTAATTTCATGGAGAATTGAACTTTTGAATGCCCTATATCCCGTATGGTATTCACTTAGTTTTTGATTCATCAAAATATTTTGAGAAAAAGTGAGAATTCTATTCGCTATGTATTTATATATCGGCATTCCTCCTTTAATTGCACCTTTACCAAGAATTCGTGAGCCAAGCATGCAATCGTAAACATTATTAGTTATTGGATAGATCATGGCTTCAATGAGTAATGGCGTGTATTGGTAATCTGGATGAATCATAATAATAATGTCCGCATTTAATTCCAAGGCTTTTGCATAACAAGACTTTTGATTTCCACCATAACCCAAATTTGATTGATGTTTGATTATGTGTTTAATACCAAGTTTTATTGCTAAATTGTAGGTCTGATCTGTTGAATTATCATCAACTAAAACCAATTCATCTACAATATTCATGGGGATTTCGCGAATTGTTTTTTCGAGGGTTTTTTCCGCATTATATGCTGGCAAAACAACAACTATTTTTTTATTATTTACCATTTAATAGTCTGTTTTTGTCAACAACAATTCCGCAACTTGAATATGCTAAATTTAGTTCATCAATCAAACTTTGTTGTTTTGGGTTTTTGATAAATAATTGTTCAACCGAATCAATTTTTTGGGCTGTTTTCATTCCTTGAAAAGCCATTTGACTACTTGGGTTTAATTCCAATGCTTTCTGAAACGCACTTATCGCTTGTTTTAATTCCCCTAATTTAAATTGAACTCCTCCGTAATTTTCCCATAATTTTGAGTCATAAGGATTAATTTGTGTTGCTAATCCAATATAGATTTTAGAATTAATGAAATCATTTTTTTTGTCAAAAATGAAACCTTCATTTAAAAAATAAAGCGCATAATCTTGCAAAGCAACATGAGGACCATCGTAATTTTTTGCAGCCTCCGACCAATACTTTGCAGCTTTTAATTTTTCATCTAAATAGAAATAACATAAACCCAAATTTTGGTATGCTGCGACATATTTATTGTGAACTTTTATTGCTTTTTCAAAATATGGAATGGAGATTTTAATTTCTTTTTGAAAAGCAACTTTATCTGCCTCTTTATTTTTAGAGTTGACAAAATATTTTAAATAGGCTGTATTGTAAATTGCAAAACCAGCATTGTTATTTGCTAAAGCACTATTTTGAACTGTTTTGACATCCGTCGTGAATAAAGAAAAATTACTATCCCATGCATTATTTCTGCTAATGGTCTTAAGCGAAAAAGCCAATGAAATGAGGATGATTAGTGCGGAAAAATAAACCATTTTGATTTTTTGTAATCCGTAATTTTGATATAATTTGAAAATTAAGATGCAAAAACCTAAAGAAGAATGAAAAATTAATCGTTCTCCCATGGTCGCGCCAACAGAAAATAGGATATTATTTACAAGAAAAAAGAATCCTAAAAAAAATCCTAATGGAAAAAGAAATTCACTTTTATTTTTGAAAGCTTTAAAAAAGAAAAATGCTAAACTCAAGTATGCTAAAACACTCAGAATAAATTTGTAAGAGAATAAATTTAAATATTCGAAATGAGAATATGAATAATCAGATGATAAAGAATTCGGGAAAAACAGAATCCTAAGGTATTCAAAAAAGATTCCTACTTTTGAAGCAAATGCTTCTAGTGGTGTAGCAAATAAATAGGGATTATTCAAAACATCTTCGTTAGTTGCTACATATTCGCTATTACCGAACAATGAAAAACGAATCATTACAAAAACACCCAAAATTAGTAAAATTGAAACTAAGCCTTTATTGAAGGTTTCTTTTAAATTTAGTTTGGCAATTGAAATCCAAGCTATTACAATAATTATGGGCAAAATCAAAGCATATTCCTTCGATAACAAAGCTAAAATAAAAAACAATAGCATTAGGAATAAATTTTTATTTAACCTACTTTGTATAAATAGTAAACTTTGTTTTAAGGTCAAAACAATAAACAATAGTGAGAATAATTCATCTCGACTTTTTAAATTTGCAATCACCTCAGTATGAACGGGGTGCACGAGGAAAAGTAGCGAGCATAAAAAAGCTAAGGCACTATTTTCTTTGAAAACAAATAATTTTAAAAAATCAAAAATTACCAAAATAAGTACAATCAAAAATAAGAGTTGAATAAAGTGCCGGATGGATGCAATATCATCATTACTTTTTATTATTTGGCTTTCAATTTCACTAAGTTTTGTTGTCTGGGATTTAATTTCATCTAAAGAGGCACCATTTTTTCGCAAACGAATTAATTTTTCTTGCTCCAATCTATATTCTTCACCATAAGTTTTTCCAAAAAGTGCTTGTTCGATTGCAAAAGTAGCTATTGACAATGGGCGATACCTACCTCCTGAGATTGGATTAATTGCTTGTCTAAAATCCATGTAACCTTGAAAGGCATCTGTTGTGAAAAGCTCATCAATTCCATTAAAACCTGCTTGAGTATTTAAATTTTGCACAATTACAATATTGTCATCAAGCGCATATTTATGTTTTACCGTATTAATGTTCAATAAAACTGTAACGGTACATAATATTAAAAAATATAGATTTTGTTTTTGTTTAAAAAAATTCAACATCGTTTCAATAAAATTTTGATTTATCTTTTTTCGAATTAAAATTAAGATAAATATCTTAACAAGGAGATATTTTTCTATTTTTATAACTATTTTTTGTTAATTTTATTTTAGTAAATTGACTTAATAGGTTTGCAGTTAGGGGTTTATTCCTTTATTTAATTATAAAAAAATACTAAATGAATAAAAAACAAAATATCAAAGCAAATAAAAATGATGCTGTCCTGTTAGAATCCAACAAGGAAAAACTTTTTAATAGAGTTCAAATAATAATCATATTCGCTTTACTTCTATTAACCTATTTTTCGTTTTCTCCAGCCTTAGACAATGAATTTGTCGATTGGGACGATAGTATTTATGTTTTAGAAAATAAACTTGTTTTGGATGAAGATGTGCCCATATCGCATGTTTTTCAGCAGGCAATATCTTTGAATTATCATCCATTAACCATTTTGACCATGCGCTGGAATGCAAATGAGTGTCAAGAATGTTTCTATGGGATTTCTCCGAAACCTTTTATTCAATGGAATATTTTGATTCATTTATTGAATAGTTTTTTGGTTTTACTGCTTACATACAAGCTAAGTCACAAAAACTTTTTTGTTGGATTATTTTCAGCATGTGTTTTTGCCATTCATCCAATGCATGTTGAGTCAGTTGTATGGATTTCAGAGCGAAAAGATGTCTTGTATGTCCTATTTTTCCTTTTATCTTTAATTTCGTTCGTAAAGTATTTAGATAAAAAATCAGAAGGAGATGTTTCCGCAAAACGATGGTTTTTACTAACTTTTGTCTTCTTCATTCTGTCTTGTTTGTCAAAAGCAATGGCTGTTGTGTTGCCATTAATCCTACTATTAATCGATTTCTATAAGAATAAGGAGGAAAATCCAATGGTGGCATTAAAAAATACATTTCGTTTGAATAATTTACTAAAGTATCTTCCTCTTTTTGCAATATCCTTGTTCTTTGGTTTGATGGCAAGTTCTATTCAACAAGGTGGGGATTTTGGAGGTTTAATAACTAACCTTGAAAATCAAGCAGCAATCAATGATTTTGATTCCTTTTCAATAATTCAACGATTTCAATTTGCTGCTTATGGATTTTGTACGTACATTTTTAAATTTTTTGTTCCTTATGATTTAAGTACTTTTTATCCTTATCCAACTAAGTTAGAATATGAAACTAGTACGATTTTTCTTTTTTCTTTAATTCTTGTGTTGATCATTTTTACTTTGTTGATTTTAAGTTTGAAAAAATCAAAAATTTTTCTTTTCGGAATAGGATTTTTCTTTCTATCAGTAGTTTTGGTATTACAATTTGTTTCGGTGGGTGCAGTAATAATGGCAGATCGTTACAGCTATTTACCTTATATTGGACTTTCCTTTTTGCTTGCAATTTTAATTGTGAAATATTTCCCCCAAAAGTATAAAAATCCACTTTATGGAGCATTTATTGTTGTACTTGTTGTTTTCGTTATTAAAACCCGAAATCAAGTTGATGTTTGGCAAGATAGCGATACTTTATGGTCAAAGGTAATAGAACAACATCCCAATGTGGAACAAGCTTACAGTATTAGAGGGAATTATTATGGCAAAATGCTAAGTCATCACATGCAAATTGGCGATACTCTGAGTTATAAAATGTACAGAAACAAAGCAGAAAAAGACTTCAAAAAGGCGATCGAATTAAAATCAAATAGGGTAGATGTTTTTGAAGGAATGGGGAATATTTATGCAATGAAAAATGAGCCTAAAAATGCAATAATGATGTTCAGTAAAGCAATAGAATTGCAAAATAATAAAGTTAATTTGTATTTCAATAGGGCAATTGCATATTCTATTATTGGAAATAATGTTTCTTTTTTAAAAGATATGAATACATGTGTTGATTTGGAAAAAAAGCCACTCCATTTTTTATATCGAGGTTTTGCAAATCAAGCTTTAGGAGATAAAGTAGGA
>CAZHLZ010000268.1:0-5285 GCA_964532475.1 uncultured Chitinophaga sp. | reverse complement strand
TGAAACCAGTAATCGTATCTTTTTCAGATTTTCTTTTTAATTCGAAAGTATTATTAAAACCAAAGGATAAAATTGCATTTGCTCCTTGAGTCGATTCAGGATAAATACTTCTTTCAAAAGCTGAATAGGTGATTGGAGTTTTGTTAACACCAACAGAATCTGTAATTAATTTACTCAATTTTGGAGCATAACTAAAAGAAAAACTTGGAGTTAATATGTGACGCATCAAAGGTTTGTTTTTCCCTACAAAGCGATAGTAACTATAAACAACTGTTGTTAAGGAACTTGATAATGACAAGTTTTGCGTCATTCCAGCCTTTTTTATCGTGTCAACAAGTGTTTGATTTAATGTTGCATCATAGGATTTATTTACTTGCTGAAAATTAATTTTATTGCTGTAATTCACAGAAGGAGTTAATTTCCATGTATTCTTAAATAAACTAATCGTTGATTGAAGGCTTGAACTTTGGTTAATTCCGTTTAAGAAGCTTGCACCAATTAAATCATATCGATTTTGTTCCACCAAGGAATCCTGAAATGTTGCTCTGTTTTGTCCCTCAAAATTATAAGTCATTGCCAATTGTTCATACCACTTTTTTGGACCAATTTTATCTCTTCTCAAAAAACTTAAGGGCGAAAATCGTGAAACATTCAAATTTACGATTGGACTTGTCACCGCAAAGTTTTTGCTACTCGAATTTTGGCGCACAGACATTTTCATTCCTGCATTGATTGGTTTTCCTGGGAAATACCTAATAATATTGATGTCAGAATTTAAACTATTTTGAAAATAATCTACATTCAAAGGATCAATGTTTGTTTTAGTACTGTTGTCTGATACGAAATTCACATTCGAAGAAAAATTCCATTTTGGATTTGATTTAGAATCTTGTCTGTGACTCCAAACAACATTAATTTTATTCACTTTATCTTTACTAGGGAAAGCATTTTTCAGTTGTTGAAAGCCAATATTCAAATTTCCTTCAAACCTATATTTTATTTTGTATGAAGTTTGATTACTAATTCCCCAAGTCCCTCGTGAATATAAGTTTCCATAAAAAGTGGTATGCAAACTGTCATTAATAGGAATGTAATATCCCAAGTTCTGAAATCCCATTCCGTACGTAGACTGAATGGTGTATTGCGGAAAAATGAATCCTTGCGATCGTTGTTCGATTTTCTTCTGTGGGATAAAAACAAAGGGCAAACCTAATGGTGTTGGAACTCCTTTTACCCATAAATTCATTGGTCCAGAAACAATTCGTTTTTTTGGAATTAAAATAGCTTTTGATAATTGGAAATGAAAATGTGGCTCGTCCAAATCACAGGTCGTAAATCTGCCTTTTTTAAAGTGTATTTCTTCATTCGCTTGTCTTTTTGCCACTTCCATGTACAAATAGTTTTCATCTTGCTTCAATTTCATTTCCTGAATAAAACCTTTTTTTGAGTCAAAATTGTAGCGAATCTTTGCTGCGATAATATCTTCAGCACCATCTGTAAATTTTGGTAAACCAACACGATTGCTATCTTTATCGTATGAATAGGAGGCAAAAACTTCATTTTTATTGAAATCGACTAAGATGTAATCTGCGCTAAGTTTGATTTCCTCATAAAAAACATTTGCCTCACCATATATATGCAATAACTTATTTTTTTGATCGTGAACCATCGAATCTTTTGCACTAGCTTTAATTATATCTTCAATGGAATTATCTACTGTATAGATGGTGTCTTTTTTTTGAGCTTGAATAATAGTATCAACAAAAAAACTATTTTCCTGTGCGTAACAAAATCCATTCTTAAACATTATTAACAATGAATAGAAGATAATTAGATTTATGGAACGTTTTTTGACCAATCTATTTGTATAATTTTGTGTTTAATTAAGAATGTAATATGTATAAACGAGTGCAAAACTATAAAATTACACAGTTCTTTTCATCAAAAATGAAATTTATATGCATATTTAGTGCCATTATTTTTTTATTTTCCTTTGAATTTGTTAAAAATAGTGAAAATACGAAAGATAATGCTAACGTTAATGATATCAAAGTAGTTTGTATTGATGCAGGTCACGGTGGAAAAGATCCTGGTTGTCATGGTGCTTCAGCCAATGAAAAAACAGTTTGCTTAAATATTGCTTTGAAATTGGGAGCAAAAATTAAAGAAGCTTATCCCAATGTAAAAGTAATTTACACCAGAGATAAAGATGTTTTTGTGGAATTAGAAGAAAGAGCTCAATTTGCAAATCGAAATAAAGCAGATTTATTTATTTGCATTCATGCTAATTCTGCATCTCCAACTGCTTATGGTGCAGAGACTTATGTATTAGGACTTCACAGAACTGAATCTCAATTAAAAGTGGCTCAGCGTGAGAATAGCACGATTTATTTGGAAGATGATAAAGGGGAGAAGTATAAAAATTTCGATATGTCACCTGATGCTATTATTATTCGTCAATTACAACTAAGTGTTTTTTTAGACCATGCAATTTTATTTGCGACTTATGTTCAGTCTGAATTGAAAAAAATAGGAAGGTACGATCGTGGCGTAAAACAAGATGGTTTTTTAGTCTTGAGAAATACTACAATGCCCGCAGTTTTAATTGAAACAGGATTTTTAACAAATAAAGAAGAAGAAAATTTTTTAAAAACACCCGAGAATCAAAGCAAGATGGCTGGAGCTTTTTTCTCAGCATTTAGCAAGTATAAAGCTAAGATGGAAGGTGGAGAGGAAGTAATTCTTGAAGATAAGGTAACAGAAAAAACGCTTCAAACTGAAGCACTTGTTAATCCAAGTAATGAAAAAACTGAGGATAAAACTGATAAAACGAGCACCTCCAATTCAGCTGAAAGTGATGTGATTACTTTTATGGTTCAAATCGAGACCTCGGATAAAAAAATACCTTTGACATCCTCTAAGTTTAAAGGGCTTGAAGTTTTTGAATATAAACAAGATAACTTTTTCAAGTATGCCGTGGGTAAATTTGACAATAATTTTACTGACGCCAACCAATATAAAAATGATTTAAGAGAAAAGGGATTTCAACATGCTTTTGTAATTGCATTTAAAAATGGTGAACGAATAAATTTGGATAAGGCTTTGAAAGAAATTAAAAAATAAAGAAATCTTCAACTTTTTTGCAATTTTATCTTAAATAATAATTACTTTTGAATCTTAATATAAATTTATAACTGTTCTCTTTACAAAATGAAAATTTCTAAAGAATTAAAATCAGGATTTATTGCAATAATTGCAATTGCTTTGTTAGTGGCTGGAGTCAATTTCTTAAAAGGGTACAGCTTTTTTGGTGGTGACACCGTTTATTACGCATATTTCCCAAATTCAGGAGGTGTAATGCCAGCAAGTTCAGTTGCTTTGAATGGGGTTCCAATTGGAAAAATAATATCTGTTGAGTATGTTGTTAATAATCCACCAGATCGAAGAGTGAAGATTACTTTTAATATTCAAAATGAGGAAATTAAAATCCCTAAAGGCTCTCAAATTAAAGTTGGTTCAATTGATTTATTCAGCAAAGGAATAATTATCACCATGGCAGAAGATTTATCCCATGGATACTACAAACCAGGTGCACATTTGTCTGGAGTTGTTGCAGCTGATATGATTCAACAAGTGCAAGCTTATGCCGATCCAATTACAGAAAAGATGCAATCCTTGATGGTCAATGTAGATAAAGCTGTTACTTCTGTCAATGCATTCTGGGATACTACTGCAACCTCTGAAATTGAGGAAAGTATGGTTGAAGTGCGTTTGGCAATAAAACGATTAGGTTTTGTTGCTGGGGAAATTGAAGACATGGTTTTATCTGAAAAACAACATTTGAACAATATTTTTAGTAATATGGAATCCATTACGAATAATTTAAAGAAAAGTAATGATGAGGTCCGAGCAATAATTGGGAATACCAAGAAAATTACTGATGATATGGTTACTGCTGATTTCAAAACAGTGGTAGAAGATGCCAAGGAAACCATTCATGCTATGAATCAAATTTTGGCTGATGCAAATGCAGGAAAAGGTACTTTGGGGAAACTTATTAAGGATGAAAGCTTTTACAATGAATTAGTGAAAACAAATGCGGAAGTACAAGATTTGGTTGCTGATATAAAATTACATCCAGAAAGATACATTCATGTATCATTTTTAGGAGCAAAAACGAAAGGTGTTCCTCTTTCTCCAAACGAGGAGAAGAAATTACGAAAAATTCTTGATACGATAAATTAACATTTTAAGACGAAAGATTCAAATTATTAGGTATGATTTCTATTATTTTATTTTCAATTTTATTACTTGTTGGAGGTGGATTTTTTTCATGGAATGTCATGAAAATCAGACAAAATATTTTAATTGGTCGAGATATTGACAGAACCGACAATAAAGCTGAACGTTGGAGAATGATGTTTTTGGTTGCCCTTGGTCAGAAAAAGATGTTTACACGTCCAATTCCTGCTTTATTGCATTTAATGATTTATGCTGCGTTCATAATAACGCAAATTGAATTGATTGAAATTGTAATTGATGGTATGTCAGGTAGTCACCGGTTTTTCCGAGAGGCATTAGGTGGTTTTTACACTTTCATGATTAGTTTCATTGAAGTACTTTCTGTTTTAGCCTTACTCGCTACTCTTGTCTTTTTAGCAAGAAGAAATATTTTGAAAATCACGCGCTTTCACAAGGCTGAAATGAAAGGTTTTCCAACACGAGATGCGAATTTGATTTTATTAATGGAAATCATTTTGGTTTCTTTCATTTTTACGATGAATGGAGCGGATGAGGTTGCACATCAATTAATTGCAGGTGAAAGTTACAATTTTGCAATCAGTCAATTTCTTGGACCATTATTGTTTGGAGGCATTGAATCTGTTGAAATGCTTCACATTTTAGAACAAATTGGATGGTGGGGACACATCTTAATGGTTTTTGCATTTTTAAATTATTTACCTTATTCTAAACATCTTCATATTGTTTTAGCTTTTCCAAATACTTGGTATTCAAACCTTGAAAACAAAGGAAAATTCAATAATATGGAAGCAGTAACGGCTGAAGTGAAATTAATGCTTGACCCAAACGCGGATCCTTATGCTGCGCCTCCAGTTGATGCTGTTCCTCAACGCTTTGGTGCGAAAGATATTCAAGATTTAACTTGGAAAAATCTTTTGGATGCATATACTTGTACAGAATGTGGACGTTGTACCTCTTCGTGTCCTGCAAATCAAACAGGAAAATTACTTTCTCCTCGAAAGATTATGATGGACACACGTGAT
>CAZHLZ010000267.1:0-5338 GCA_964532475.1 uncultured Chitinophaga sp. | reverse complement strand
GTTGGAATGTAAATAAGCGGTTCATACATTGGGCAAACAATGTTAGAATGACTTATTTTAGGAGAACCATATAAATTATCTCCTTCAACCGCATCAATAATGTAGCAAATTTCACCAGAAAAGGATGCATCTTCCACTTGAATCGTATCTTCGCAAAACAATTGATTTGACGGAACTTGCTTTAGCGGAACACCATCAAAAACTCCATTTACACCGCGAAAAACATTGTAATATAAAATGGAACCATTAAATCCTTCGTAGGCATTCCAAGTTAAAAAATTGGTTTGTCTAATGTCATCTTTTTGAACTTTCAATAAAATGGTTCGTACTTCATTTGCTGTGGCAGCTGGATTTCCACAACTATCAATAATTCTAACTCGGTAATAATAACTTTGATTAGCAACATCTACATCTTCATCCACAAAAACTAAATTTTCAGCCAATGTAAGACGTTGTACTTCCTCAAATTCGCCCTTTTCATTCTTTTTTTCTAAGGCTAATTCGGTAATTCCGCTAACTGCCTCCACATAGTGATGAATTTCAATTGAATTTCCGACAACATCGCCTAGACGTGTATAATTATATGCCGGTTTGGAAGAAGAAATTGTGTAAAAATTAATGGTATTTGAAAAGGCGAAATTTTGCAAAGGAAGCAGGCTATCCCTAGCTAAAATTGCGAATTCATAATTCTGATATTCTGCCAAATCTATATCAAAAAAGCGTTTTTTAGACTTCCCAAATAGAGACCATGGTTCACCTACTTTATGTCCATACACTTCAAATGAATCAATGTACTCCCAACCCTTGTAATTTGTCCACGATAAATGTAATTTTTTCAAACAAATATCGTACTCATTCGTCAAATACATACTTGTATGCACATCACTTTTTGCAGAGGTTTGATATGTAACTGGAGTCAGATCGGTGAAGCAAGAATCAAAGGCAGCGATTGAAAAGTTTAAGGGCATGATATTCGCCTCAGAGTTAAAGAAATAAAAGGTATTGCTTTGCCCATAAACGGTATCAATTTCAAATAAAATTCCGTTTGGTTCACTCATGTAAACAACATAACCATAGGTGTCTTCTTGCGAATTTTCATTCCATGTGATGACAGTTTGACCAGTAATCGTATCTATTGAAACCGAAGAAATAATTGGCATAAGCGGTGAAATTTTATCTTCCAATAAATCACCAATTACATTGGAAACGAAAGTACAAGTTGTTGTTGGCAATTCAATTTTATAATTCATATTTGCTGAACAAATATCAATGGTATCGATGTATTGAGTCGAGTTGAATGGGACGCTATCAATTAATTCCCATGCACCAGAATTTACCGGATATTCTCGATAAATGTTGTAATAAGGATGAAAATCATTTTTGTATGTTTCGGTGATTTTATTCCAAGTTAAGGTTACTCGACCATCCCCCGGATTAAATAATTGTGCAAAAATATTACTTAGAGTGTCACTCGAAACAGCAATGCTACATGGATTTCCTGAAATAGTTTTTACAAAAAAATCATGTTGATCATTTACTGCTGAAATGATGGAACTTGTTGTTGAAATAGTATTAAAAGTTCCCAATAACCCGTTTTGCAAAGAATGTAATTCGTACTGAATAAAATCATTAAATGGATTGCTTACTTCATTCCAAGTCACTTCCAAATCACCATTACCAAGTGTTGTAATGCATTGAATTTGAGCTTCCTCTATGTTTACATTCGTGTTCAAATTAATTGTTACTCGTTGGTATGAAGTTTTTGGGATTTGGCAAAAATCATCATGTACCTTGAACACAAAATCGTAAGCAACTGAAGGGAATTCATTTCCAAATTGATTTTTCAAATCAGTACAATTTGTTTGCCAATTGACGTTAATTGAACTTCCTTGAATACCATCGTTAGTCAAAACCGCAGGAAGTGCTGCACTTGAAACAGAAGCAAAATTTCGTTGAGGACTTACACCGTCTTGCAAGAACTCCAGATCTTCCGAATTGAGGGTGAAATTTACAAGTTGTCCAGCTTCAAAATTGGCTTCGAACAAACTCCCTAACTCAATTGGAGCAACTATATCAGGAGAAGTATTTGCATCACCACAAGCTTTGACAAAAACCACAATTTCACGTTCAATTTCAGAAATTTTACGACCATTTCTGTATGATTCAACTAAAATTTTGTAAACAAATTCGCCTGGAAGGACACAAGTAAAAGAAATATCTCCGTTCGATTGATTCAAATTAAATCCCACATTAGAACCATTTATAGCAAGACCTGGAGTAGGTGAACTTGCTGAATAATTTGGGAAAAACACCACTTCACTAGGATTTGATGGAGGATTAAAACTTCCTGCATCAAAACTATTCAAAGGATTTACCATCTTAAACACCAAGGAATCCAAATCAGAATCAATGCAATTAGACATGTATAAATAAGGAGACCCTGAACACACAATCAAATATGGTTTTTCGAGAAAAACTGGGGAATTATCCAAGCAGGAATTTTGAACCTTACTAACAGCAAACATCTTTGCAACAAGGGTCATTCCATTTGCCGCAGGATTGACAATATTGGTCAGACTTGCTTTTCGAGCACTTGTTGTGAATGTGAAAATCCAACCTTCTGAGGGTGGAACTCCGCTTAAAGTGAGAGGATTACTAAAATAAATAAATTCTTCTACTGCTCCAATTCCATTTCCGCCATTGTCGCCCGAGCCACAATCTAAGGCAGGTAAAGAAGTAGAATTTTGGGTGCAATTTGGTGTGATTTCAGATTTGGAGAAAAAGTTTAATGTGATTTCAGAAACTGTTTCGTGATTCCAAACCTTAATAATTTGCGGAGCGCCAGTAATATCAGCTGAATTACAGTCACGGTACAAGCTTAATTTGAATACATAATCTGAACCTCCGGCACATTTCCAGGAAATTTCACCACCTAAAGCTTCGATTGAAAAAAATGATTTAGGTAAAAATAGTATTAAAAAAATTAAAAATAGTATCTTCAAAACGCTCGTTTATATTTTCATAACGCAAAAATCTCTGATTAGTTGTGTTCACCAGCAATTACGACCGTAAATTTTTCCCAATCAAGGTATTTATTGGCAATATCTTTTAGTTCTTCAACCGTAATTGTTTCAATTTTCAGGATGAAATCATTGTAAAACTCCAACTTTAACTGGTGCTGTTGCACACCCAAAAATAAATCCATCATGGCATTTGGTCCATCGGCACTTTTTAGAAGTTGACCAAGCAAATAATTTCTTACCAATTCAATTTCATCAAAATTAACTAACTCTTCTTTTAATAAGTTAATTTCGTATTTAATTTCCTTGATTGTTGCTTGGGTAACGTCCTTCCCTACTTCCGTTGCGATGACAAAATAACCCGTATTTTTTAATTCTACTACGGCACAACCAATTCCATAGGTATATCCTTTGTCCTCACGAATGTTGGACATCAAGCGACTTCCAAAATAATCGCCTAGGATTGTCTGCAAAACTTGAAAAGCAAAAAAGTCCTCAGCTTTCTTATTAAAAAGTGGAATTCCAACTCGAATGGCAGATTGTACAGCACCATTTTTTTGGACCAAAAATTCTCCTGCATTGTTTGAAATCTTGTCCAAGTATTTGGATTGTTCTAATGCACCATGAATTTCAATTTTCTCCTTAAAAAAGGAAATGAAATCAGTGTCTAAATTGCCAACAACAACTGCTTTCTTAAGACCTTGTAGGTAAAGTTTTTGGTGGAAATTGACTAAATCATCACGTTGAATTTTGTCAAAATCAGCTAAATCCAAACTGCGGGAATAATTTGTTTGACTGGCAAAAAACTGCTTTTGAAATTCTCTTCTCGCTAAAAAACTAACTTTTTCATTTGAAATCAAAAATCGTTGTCTTTTTTCTTGAATCATGTCATTAATTTCATGTTCATTAAAATCAACATTTAGGACAGCATCCCATAAAATTTCGAAAGCTTTTTGTGCATTTTTTCTCAAGCAGAACAGACTTACGTAAGCCATTTCCATCGAAATTTCATGATCAACAAAGGCGCCTAGTTGATTTAATTCTTCATGAATTTGTTCGCTTGTTTTATCTTTCGTTCCGCTCAACAAGAGAGAAGAAACAAATGTAGACAAATTCTTTTCACCTTCAATTTGACCGGCTTGAAAATGCAATTCGATTCGCACTGTTTCATCCGCGACCTTTTTCATGTGAAAAAGAGTTGCTATTCCTTTTAAGGGAATAATTTCTGGCTCAACAAAATGAATTTTTTGAATCGGTTTAATTTCAGGACTTAACGTTCTATTTAGCATAAAATTTCAAATGATTTTTTCTGTAAAGTTAGTAATAAAATTTAATGATAAAAATGATACTAATTGTATGTTGATCTTCGATGACAAATTAAATAATTTTACCACATGATTAACAAAGAATTGTTGTGTGATTTTGGTCAAAGAGTAAAATCTTTAAGAAATGAAAAACAAATTAGTCAAGAAAAACTCTCATTTTTAACTGGATTTCATAGGACCTATATTGGAATGATTGAAAGAGGTGAAAGAAATTTATCTCTTAGTAACATTGCTGTTTTTGCAAAAGTTTTTGATTTATCAATTTCAGAGTTGTTAAATTTTTATTCGGGCACTAATACTTCTAATAATAAATAAGATAACAAAATCAATGGCCAACCCAAAATCATTCCTCATTACAATTTCTAATAATATCACTGAAAAAGAGGGGATAAATTACTTAATTCAAAATCATATTGGCTTTTTCAAAATTGATTTAGTAACAAAGAAAATTCTTTTAAACAAATTAGAAAAAGACCATAGATTTCTCCAATCATTTGATCTAATTTACATACCCAATTTGGAAAATCAGGTAATAACTTCAAAAACAATAGAAACGAATTTGGAGGAAATAATTTTAGTAGAATTAAAAACAACAAAAAAATACCTACCTGAAAATCCAAAGGGATTTTTCTTTGGAGCAACTGAAAACGAGTTCAACTTTGCTGAATCGATGGGGGAAAATTTCAGATTTTGTTTTGTGAGTATAAATACCAAAGGGTCATCTTATGCCATGTTGACTTTGAGTGAACTAAATAAAATTATTAAAAATAAAAGAATTCAATTTCAAATCAATTTATGATAATTTGTCATCAATTTTATTGCTAAATTCTGCAGACCTATTTACAAAATTAGTTTTGTCACAGTTTTTGAAACAAAAACCTGCGCCAAAACAAATTAGAATTTGATTTTAACGATAAACAAATATCTATCGTTAAAAATGTTTGACTCCTTTGGAGTCAGAATTAACAAAGCATTTATGAAACACTTTTTACT
>CAZHLZ010000266.1:0-5346 GCA_964532475.1 uncultured Chitinophaga sp. | reverse complement strand
AGTTGAGAATAAACTAGAAGGAGTTTATAATGCTAATGCTGGAAATTCAGACAATAAAGAAATGACTGTTCTGATTGCTAAGAAACTAAAAAAACGTCTTTGGTTACCAAATATTCCTGCTTTTGTAATGAAATTAATTTTAGGTGAATTATCGGTTTTGGTGTTAAAAGGAATTAAAGCATCGAATCAAAAAATTGTTGCCAAAGGATTCAAATTCAAGTATTCTAAAATCGAAGCATGTTTTGATTAAGAAAAAATCATTCTTAATATCAATTAATTTTTTAACAAAACTCGCTTAGTTTTGATTTTTTTTTAACTTTGAACTCCTAATTGGATTTAAAAAATGAAAAAAATTCTTATCATCGGCGCGGGTTTATCTAGTTCCTCCTTAATTCGTTATTTTCTTGAAAAGTCAAACGAAAATAATTGGCAAATTAGAATTGTTGATCAGAATATCGATTTGGTTAAGAAAAAGATAAACGGAAATCCTAATGGAATTGCCCTTTCATTCAATGCTTTAGATGCAGCAGAACGAAAAGAAGAAATACAACAAGCAGATTTGGTAATCAGCATGTTACCAGCTAGATTTCATGTGGATATTGCCAAAGATTGTATTTTATACAAAACTAATTTAATTACACCTTCCTACGTTTCTCCTGAAATGAAAGCCTTGCACCAAGAAGCGATTGATGCTGGAATCATCATTATGAATGAAATTGGAGTTGATCCTGGAATTGACCACATGAGTGCTGCAAAAATCATTGATGAAGTGCGTGACAAAGGTGGTAAAATTACTTCTTTCAAATCTTATTGTGGTGGATTAATTTCTCCTGAAAATGACGACAATCCTTGGAATTATAAATTCACGTGGAATCCAAGAAACGTGGTACTTGCTGGTCAAGGTGGCGCGGCCAAATACATTGAAGAAAACGAGTACAAATACATTCCTTATACGCAATTATTTACGCGCATTGATTACATTACCATTGATGGTTATGGAGCGTTTGAAGGATATGTAAACCGTGATTCTTTGTCTTACCGAGAAGTATATGGTTTGCAAAATATTCCTACTATTTTTAGAGGAACATTAAGACGACCAGGTTTTTCGGAAGCATGGAATATTTTTGTGCAATTAGGAATGACTGACGATTCTTATTCCATAGAAAATGCGGAGAATTTGAGCGCAAGAAGTTTCTTAAATACTTTTTTACCCTACGGAGAAGGAGAATCGGTTGAGAATAAATTCAAACGTTTGGTTTCAAAAGATAATAATCTGTTATTCAAAAAATTCTCTTGGTTAGGCTTTTTCGACAAGGAGGAAATTATTGGTTTTAAAGGGGCTACACCCGCACAATTGTTAGAGAAAATTTTAGTCAACAAGTTAAGTTTAAATCCTAATGACAAAGACATGTTGGTGATGTTTCACAAATTTGTGTACACATTAAATGGAGAAAAACACAACATTGTTTCATCGATGGTAAATATCGGTGAGGATCCAGTTTTTACCGCAATGAGTAACACGGTTGGTTTGCCAGCAGCCATTTGTGGCAAAATGATTCTTAATGGAGAAATTACCCTGAAAGGAATTCAAGTGCCTGTGATGAAAGAAGTGTACGATCCAATTTTAGCAGAACTGGAAACTTTTGGAATTACTTTCAAGGAAGTTTGGTCATAACACAATTTATTCCTCTTTCAAGGTTTTCATCACAAATGAACTTTGTACCTGCGCAATGTGCGGAATCGAAGCTAATTTTTCTTTTAAGAACACGGAATACTCATCCATGTCTTTCACTTCAATCAGTAAAAGGTAATCAAAATTTCCTGCGATGTGAAAACAAGAACTAATTTCCTTTAGTTTAACCACTTTTTCTTCAAAAGCATTTAAAAATTCCAAGGCATGTGATTTTAGAGAGACATTGCACAAGACTTTTAGATTTTTCCCTACTTTTTCTTTATTAATTTTGATGGTGTAGGATTTAATAAAACCCTTGTTTTCAAGTCGTTTTACACGCTCGTAGGTTGGAGTTAAACTTAATCCGATTTCAGCAGCCAATTCCTTTGAACTCAGTTTGCTGTTTTTCTTCAATAAGCGCAACAAATGCTTATCAATGGAATCCAATTTGTAAGTTGATTGATTGTCACTAGAAAAATTTTCTATTTCCATATTTTTCATGAGTTTAATTCAGTATAAAAATGACAATATTAGTTATTTTATAGTAAATTAATCTATATTGTATATTTATTTAGTAAAATAATCTTTAATTTGTTTAAAAAAGTAGATAAATTAATCTGAAAAATAAACGATTCAAGTTCGAGGCGTTAGAAAAATTTGAGAAATAAGTTTACTTAGGTAAATGTTTTCTTGAATTTTTTGAAACAACGAAGAAATTGGATGGATTTATTTTTCATAAAATAGAAAATCTCATGAGACCAGAAAGTTTAATGATGAGCCATGGTTACAAACCAAGCCTCTCCGAAGGAGCAATAAAATGCCCAATTTTTCAAACTTCAACCTTCGTGTTTAACAAAGCAGAAGAGGGAAAACGCTTTTTCGAAGTAGCTTACGGAATCAAGGAGCAAGAAAAAGGAGAAGAATTAGGCTTGATTTACAGTAGATTAAACAATCCAGATTTGGAAATCTTGGAAAACAGACTTTGTTTGTGGGATGAGGCAGAAGATTGCGCGGTATTTGAAAGCGGAATGTCAGCCATTTCAACTGCTATGTTAGAATTCCTTGCACCAGGTGATTTGTTACTTTTTAGTCGTCCAGTTTACGGCGGTACAGATCATTTTATCAATCACTTTTTGAAGAAAATGCAAATCAATTCCATCGGTTTTTTAGCTGGTGAGTCAAAAGAGGAAATCATTAAACGTATTGAAGACAGTGGTTTGGGTCACAAATTAGCAATGATTCATATCGAAACGCCTGCCAACCCAACCAATGCCTTAATTGACATAGAGTTGTGTGCAGCAATTAAAAATCATTTTTCAACGGAAGAAAAACAAGTCGTTTTATCGGTTGATAATACATACATGGGTCCACTTTGGCAACATCCACTAAAACATGGAGCGGATTTAGTGTTGTATTCGGCAACAAAATACATCGGTGGACATTCAGATGTTATTGCAGGAGCATGTTTGGGTTCAAAAGCCTTGATGGCACGAATAAAAGGTTTACGAACTTTTCTTGGAAACATGTGTGGACCTTGGACAGGCTGGTTATTAATGCGTAGTTTGGAAACCTTAAAAGTAAGAATGGATCAACAAGCGACCAATGCCATTGAAGTTGCAAATTTCTTGTTAAATCACCCGAAGGTGGAAAAAGTGTATTATTTAGGATTGATTCCTGAACAAGGAACAGCTATTGAAAAGGAAATTTATGCACGTCAATACATTTCGGGAGGAGCAATGATTTCCTTTGACATCAAAGGGGGAGAAAAAGAAGCATTTGCCTTTTTGAATCATTTAAAATTAATCAAATTAGCTGTTTCTTTGGGAAGTACCGAAAGTTTAGCGGAGCATCCATTCACGATGACACACGTAGATGTTGCTGATGAGTTTAAAAACGCCTTAAATATTTCCGATAAATTGGTACGTCTTTCTGTTGGTGTTGAATATCATGGAGATATTATTTCAGACATCGAACAAGCCTTAACTTATGCATAGATAGAACTTAAATTCATTTTATTGACCACTCGCATTTAATCTAGAAAAGTTATTCTGATTATAAGGTGAGTGGTTTTTTGGGGTTTATACTTTGCTTGTCAATTCTCAGTTCTTTTTGACCTTGCTTTTAAATAAAGCGACAAAAATGTATAAATAATGCCAATAGAAAGAACAAAAATAAGATTTTACCTTTTTTAATAAGTATTCATTTCTTAGTAATAGTGTGATTTTTTTTTCATATTCGCAGAAAATAATTAACTTTATCAAAGCATCATGAAAAAAATGAAAAAGCATTTTCTTTTATTTTTAAGCTTAGTACTTTTTTTACTTACTTTCTCGTGTAAGAAATACAACCCTGAGGACCCTTGGTTTTCAAATTTTAAGCATATGAATGAGCGACTTGATGGAGAATGGGAATTAGTAAAATTCTATATTAATGATAGTGATTCTTCGGCTTATTTAGATATTGACACCATGAATGTTGCAAAATTTTTCAAATTTGTTCCAACAAAAGAAATTAATAGTGTCGAAGGGGAGGGAGAATTATACATTAAATCAAAAAGCATGAATTCTTATCCTGATTTGATTGGTGCTTGTCCTTCTACTTGGGCTTTTCAAAATGATACTACCAAAGCTCTTGTCAAGTTAAAATATAGATTTAGAGAGGGGACACTAGAAGGAAATTCTTATTTTAGTATTGACTATGATGTTGAACAAGAAGTTGCTGCTTTTAATTCTAACATTTTTCTTTTTAAACCTTTAAAATATACGAATAGGGTTTTTAATAATTTTTATTACAGACCTATTTTTCCTTTTGCAATACGGAAATGCACCAAAAATTCATTAATAATTCAGCATGAAAACTTAACAGCAAATTTAGATGATCTAAATTCTGATAAAAAATATAGATATGAATTCAAAAAAATAAATTGATTGTGAAAAAAATTGCACTTATACTTTTCTTGTTTTTGATGTTCACTTTTTCTTGTAAAAAGCACAATGACGAAGACCCTTGGTTTGCTCACAGAGGGAAGCATTTGAATGAATGTTTAGAAGGTGAGTGGGAATTAGTTGCATTACATGTTAATGAGCAAGTTTATTCAACATTTAGCGCCAATGACTATTTTGAGGATTGCTCAAATTTACTTGAGATTGACACAATGAATATTGCTAAGTTTTTCAAATTTGTTCCAACAAAAGAGATAGGCGATCTTGAAGGAAAGGGAAATGTCTACATAAGAACAAAAAGCATGCCCTCCTATCCCGATAAGCTTGGTATTTCGTTAAACTTGCAGCAAAACATGAATGATACAAATGTGGGTTTGGGAAATTTTACTTATCACTTTAGAGAAGGCTCAAATAATCCTTTTTTTAAGTTTGGCGTGGAAAATATTGACACGGTTGATGTTTTGGATGCAAGCGTAATTACTTTTAAACCTCTTGATGAATACTTTGTGTTTAATAATTTTTTCTATCGAAATTTCTATGATTTTGAAATCAAAAAGGCTACAAAAAATGAATTAATTTTATACAATTCAGTTACCAAAGAATCAGGAGTTAATGCACTTTATAGAAGATATCGTTTCACATTCAAAAAAATAAATTGAAAAAAAACTAACTTGTTTTTGATTAACCTCATATTTACCAGTAGGACGTAAATAGATTACGTACCAGTAGGTG
>CAZHLZ010000265.1:0-5354 GCA_964532475.1 uncultured Chitinophaga sp. | reverse complement strand
GTATTGGTATAACTTTTTTCATTAATTAAAAAATAGTTTCAAAGGGTTAAAGATAATAGCTTATTATTAATAAATTTGCAAAATGGGAAAATTAATGTATTTTATTCTAAAAGTTTTTGGTTGGAAGATTGATAAAACTGTTCCACAAGGTGTCAAAAAGGCAGTAATTGTGGTTGGTCCACATACCTCAAATTGGGACTTTGTGATTGGGAAAATGGCTTTTATGAATTATGGAATAAAAGGAAGGTTTTTAATCAAAAAGGAATTGTTTTTTCCACCACTAGGATGGATTCTTAAAGCCATGGGAGGAATTCCAGTGGATAGAAAGAAAAACAACAACTTCACGGAACAGGCAGTTTCCTACTTTAAAGATAATGATTCCATGTTCATGGTATTTACACCTGAAGGCACTAGAAGTTACAATCCTAATTGGAAAAAAGGTTTTTATCATATTGCTATCAAAGCTGGAGTACCGATTTACATCGCATATATGGATTACGAGAAGAAAATTGGTGGCTTTCACTCACTTTTTCACCCAACTGGCGATTCGGATGCTGATATCCTTAAAATAAAAGATATTTTAAAACAATATAAGGGGAAAATCCCTGAAAATGGTATTTACTAATTTATAGAACTTGTTTACAAAAAGACACCATTGTTCAAAATACAGCAAAAGAAAGCATAAAGTTTTTGATGGTTTCCAACTATATTCGCAGGTAAAATTTTTAGAAAATAAATTTTATATCCAAGTAGGTCAATGATGCATAATAATCAAAACTGATTTTTCTCTATCTTTTCTTTAATCAGGGGTGTTCCCTTAAAAGCTTGAATAAGAGTTAGTGTGGCAAATAAAGCGTAAATCAAAGATAATACTAGGGTTAACTTCGAATTCTTTAATAGGTAAAACGAAAGAATAGGTAAAACTTGCAAAGCATGCATTCCAATAAAGTGAGAAACGCGTAAATCGCCAACAATCTTGCTCCATCCAAGAATAAAAATATTCGAATTATCATTTAAGGCGCCAACACTGTGATTTAATCTTGATCCCATTGCAAAGCCTTGAAAGGAGAAGATAACAAAAATGATGATTCCGAAACGGATTGCCCAAACATAATAAGTTGGTAATTCGGGAAATGAATAGTTGAAAAACAGAAAACCAACATAGGCAGTGTAAATGGTCACGGCAGTTGCGGCAATAGCCATCATACTGTATAAGGCTGAATAAAGTGGTGTAGAAATATTGTAATGAGACAATTGACCTTTACTCGCTTGAAAGGCGATATAAAGAATTTCAAATCCCAATAAAACAATTACAGACCAATTGAACAGCGTTATATTAAAATTTGGAAGGTAGTAACAATCCCAAGCCATTGCCCATACAAAAGTTAAGGTTGAAAAAGCAAATTTAAACGGCTTGTACCAGGCGTTTACTCCATAAACTTGAACAGTTGTAACTTTTGCCAAAACCAAAAATACGATTGAAAGAACTAGACAAATTAGCCCAAAACAAAATAAGCTTTCATTTCTAAATTTGAGAACTTGAATAAATTGTATCATTTTTTTTTGCTCGCTAAATTCTTTTTAATTTTCATCATCACTTTGTCGGGTGTAATACCTGGTTAATTGCTTAAAAACCAATTCATCAAGCCAACAATCTTTTTATTCTTTCCATTTAAGAACAAAATTACTCCTTTTTTTTGCAATAACACTTGCAGATATAGCTTTGTTCGGACTCATTGCTTTTGTTTTTCGCATTTCTGAAGTGTGAAAAGGAGTTTCAACAGTTCCAGGACACAATGCAGTTACCAAAACACCACTTCCTTCAAGCTCAGTAGCTAAGGTTTCAGTAAAAGCAAGAACAAAACATTTTGTTGCAGAATATATGTAATAGTAAGGGAAAGGAAAAAAAGAAAGTAGGGAAGCTACATTCATAATGCGACCCTTACCTTGTTTTACCATGTCAGCAGCAAATAATTTTGTAAGTCCTACCAAGGCTGTGATATTAACGGCAATCATTTCTTCGTCTTTTTTAAGTGGCATTTCCACAAAATTACCATAATCACCAAATCCTGCATTGTATATTAGGCTGAAAAAAGAGCTCACTATAAAAGTGAACTCTTTTTCAAAAACTAATTTAACCTTTAAAGTCTCCTAAGTTTGTTTAAACGACCTAAATACACTTGCAAGTAGAACCTTTTTGTTCTCTCATTCAAAAACGAATGACTGATCAGTTCTTTTACATCATCTTCTTTTGAAGTCAATGTGCTCATTATTTTATCAACTTGAGAATGAGGGATACCAGCTAAACTTCCTAAGAGATAAAAACGTGCTTTAATTTTACCTTTTGCATCTCTTTTTGGCAATAAACCGTCATCTAAGGCAAAATCTTTGTCGTTGATGTGAATTTTGCTATTCAATAAATCGTATGCTGGACTAAGTTTAAAATCTCCAAGGTCGGTCTCGATTAATGAAAAGTTTTTATAATGAGCATCACCATTGGCAATTAAATAATTGAATAAAATCAACTTAAAAAGCTTTGGTGCTTCGATAGCATACGCTGGAACGTATTTTTCGAGCAATCTAAACAACTCTAAATAATTCCCCAAGTATTTGTAATTATCACCGTGGGTGTAGGGAGTCATTCCAGCCAAAGACGCAAAATCTTCTTGTGCCCACTTGTTGCCATCATCACGCACATCAAAACGCTTTGTGATGTACGCTGGATCTCCATTTTTAAAAAATATCAAGGCATTTTCAGCAGTTTCAATCCCGAATACTTGCCGTGCAATTTGCATGGTTAAATGCTCATTTGCTGGCATTTGATCATTGTTTTTCCCTGAATTTGGAATTGGCTTAAGGATATATTGTCCTTGTTCACCATCCCGAACCAAACGAAGTTTATTTTTATCGAGCAGCACTGAAAATTTCTCTTGCACTCCTGAAATGGAAATGGAATTGCGGTTTTCGTTAAATAATTTTGTTGTACTTCGACTACTTAAAGGTGATTCATAAGGCAAAATACAATCCACACTTCGTCCGTTAAAAATCCGATTTAAAGAATTTTTACTGTATTTCCCTCGTGGTTCTTCCACCAATGAAGCGGGACAATATGTGATTTCTTTGTAAGTCATTTTTATTTCTTTTTCTCTATTCTAACAGCACCTATCGTGTCGTTTGGGGCACTTTTTAGCAACAAACCAAAATGGTCTGATTTATCAATTCTTTTATGAAAGCAAATCTTATCTTTATTTACTCCTTCGGGCAACATATTGTAAAAGAAGGGAAACAAAAATTGAGATCGATATACTTCATTTCTTTTTGGCAAGGTTAAACTGATCGCCGGCTTATCATTGTTCTTTAACCATTCAGAAGTGTAGGCAAATTCAAAGGAGCCGTCGTTTAGTTGAATTAACTCTGCGGCCACCTCATCTTTGTAATAAACAATTGCTTTTCTCATTATTTATTTTGCTTTGCTTTCAACTCGAAGGTAAGTTCTAACCCCAGTGTATCAGCCAATTTCGAAATGATTCTTAGCGTGGGATTCCCTTTCCCACTTTCAAATTGCTTCAATGTACGCAGACCTACACCAGATAATTCTGCAAGTGTTTCTTGTGTCACTTGCAGCATTTCACGACGTTGTTTTACTTGCTGTACTAATTTCTCAAAGTGCACCATACTGCTCTTTTTTGATACAAAGTTACAACTTTTTTATGTAATTACACTAAATAGTGCCATAAATTACACTATTTAGTTCAATTTTAACATTTTTTTTCATTTTTGAACCAAAAAGTGCATGATAAAGCACTTTTTAGAATTTTCAAGAGACAATTATTTTGTAAATTTGAGAAATGATCTCAGCAGCTAGTCCCGACTTTTGGGGGAGTTAAATCCAGATAAATGGAACTATTAACCTTTACAACTTAACTAAATGACATTGGCTTACAAACCCAAATATTATTTTTGAATCCAGTTTTCAATTTTAATTCCTTCTAGTTGAACAAAATCTTTTGTGTTTTCAGTAATTAAAATGAGCTGATTTTCAATTGCTGTGGTACCAATTAATAAATCAAAATCGCTAGTTGGTTTGCCGATTTTTCTTAATCTTGCCTTTTCCTTTCCATAAAGATAAATTGAATTATAGATTGGTAAAATGGTAATTATTTTTGAAAAATCTTCAATCAATTTATGGTTTTTTGAAGGCATACTACTATTTTCAGCACCAAAAATTAATTCTGCCAAGGTAATTTCAGAAATTGCAAATTTGTCCATACCAATTTCTTTAAATTTTTGAAGTAAATCAAACTTGCCTCGGAAAAAATAAATGCAGATATTTGTGTCTAACAAGTATTTCATAATTCAAGATTGTCCGTTTTGTCTAATCTTGAATCTTTTACTTCCTTAATGATTTCATTGGCACTTCTTTTATCCTCCCAAGCTCCAAACAAACTGTCGATTTGAACTGTTGAGTTAATATCTTTTTCAATGGATTCATTTAATTTCAAAATCAATCTTTTTTTTGATTTAACATCAAAAATCTTTAAAAAGTTAAAATACTTATCAATTGCTGCATTTGTTAATGATAAACCCATTTTAATTTATTTTAAAAACAAAGTTAAGAAATTTTCACGAAATTAAAAAATCAATTGAAATTAGCGTGAAAGTTCTTTATGGATTTCAAATTATTGGGTCTGTAAAATTCTTGCAGCAGGATTACAAATCCAGCTGAGCGGGGTAAAAAAACTTTTAGATATAACATAGTTCTTATATTTAATTTGTATTTTTGCTTATATTTAAATTGTAAGAAATGAAGATAATTTCAGTAGTATTTTTGACATTTTTTTTAATGATTACGTTTTCTTCGTACTCATTTTTTGTGAAAAACGTAAATGCGAGATATCTTGTTTATAAGGCACCTGAAATTAAAGCAGGACAATATTCAGGAAGTAAAATAGGAACTCATACAATTTACACACCTGGAAGTGCTACTTATTCTTGGTCAAATACATATAATTTAGAAACTGTTTTTTGTACTGGTTTTGAATTAAATGAAGAATATAATTCAAATTACGAAAATAAAAGAATCTATGCTGTTGTTAAATGGACGAATGGTGGAAATTCAGTAGTTAAAACAGAATATACAATAGATAAAGAAGTATTGATGATTGAAGATATGAATAATATTAACAAAATAACTGGCAAAGATTCTGAAGGAAGAAGTTGGGAGATTTGGCTTCAATAGAATTTTATATAAATTGTTTAGTAATAGTTCGTGGAATCCCAAAAATTGTGTATAATTGATTTTTAAATAGGAATTTCAATATATAAATCAATCTGCCTTTCATAAATTTATTATT
>CAZHLZ010000264.1:431-5365 GCA_964532475.1 uncultured Chitinophaga sp. | reverse complement strand
TAAAATCTCTGCTATTTTATATAATATTTCAATACTTGGTTAACTTCGGTTTTGGGCATAGCTATTTACAATATTGTAACTTTTACCCAATTTGTCAGCTAACCAAACTTGCTTGATGCCTTTTTCTTGAAGTACTTCCTTTATCCGATTCATGTCGAAATTTTTAGAGGCTAAATATATAAAATATATTGATAATACACACTAAATTTTGGTGTATTTTCCAGTATCTTCTTTTTGAATCAATTTTCCTAACCAATTTTTTAGTAAACTATCAACTGTTCTTTCCTTTATGCAAAATTTTAATCCTATTTCAATCGCTTGTTTTCTTTGAAAGGATTGTGGCAATTCATCAAAGAATTTATCTTTTTTAGTTTTAGTTTCAATGGAATGATTGGACTTTTGTTTTGGTAAATTGTTGAACATTAATAAACTATGTTGCATTAACACATCAATGATTATCAAAGATTTATCAAAATCGGCATCCAAACAGATCAAATTTTCTGTTGTGTCTCCGTTTTCAAATTTTCTCAAAGCAGTTAAAAGCAAACAAACTCTGTACGCAATCAAGCCCATTCTTTTCACAACACTTAATGCATCACCTCCAAATAAAGAATCTGTATCGTGTAAATAATTTTCAAAAAGACTGTCTATTTTTTGCCATTGCGCATCTGTTAAATTGACATAAGTTGGATAATCTTTTAAGAAATGTGCCATATCCATTACTTTTTGGCTTAAGATTTTAAAATGTTCAGTAAGATTTATTTTGTTTTTCGATGGTGCTGGAGAAATCCATATTAATTCTGTTTTAAAAAGGTAAAAAATAAAGCGACTAAACAACCCATCTTCTGCATCAGCAATAATATTGAAAATTTGGTTAGGTGTTCCTGACAAGGCAATTGAAATACATGGATTATCTATTTCAACATATTCTTTATTGGTTTTTCTACTTAAAGCAATTCTTTCGTGGTGAAATGCTTTTCTTAGCAAATCTGAATATGAACCCCATTCGTTTTTAAAAACCGCTCCTAAAGTATCGGCTTCTGTTTCACAAATTATTCCACCGCCACCATTGTCTTGTAGATGTTTATAAATCATTGCACTTGATGTATTTGCAGGAATAAACAAGACTTTAAAAAGTGGTTCTACTGGTGGTTCTTCATCAGATTTTTGTGCTTTTTTACCCATATTACGTTTTTTGTATTCCCGCAATTCACGTTCATATGTTTTTTGTTCTTCCAAACTATTATTCAAAATTTCACGATGCAACATGTCAGCTAATTCTTTTGCAGAAATCATCGAACCTTTTCCACTTGCAGCAGGTGCTAATATAAACGAATACAAATTTGGATAAACAGTTTTTTGCATATACATACCTTTTACCTCAGGTAAACAACCAGATAAAATCGCTAAAGCACTTATAAAAAACACATCCTTTTCTCGTGGTTCAGAAAAAACATCAACACCTAATTGGAGAATTTCAGGCAAATCTTGAAACATTGCAGCTGGTAACATTGGAGTATTCAATAAAACATCATCATTTATATTTTTCTCAATTGATATTGTTTTTTCTGATTCTGCAACTTTTGCAATGTTTGCAAACTTTGCAAAGTCGGCAATGTTTTTATATGCACTTTTTACAGATGCTCGTATTTCACTTGGATTTAAGTCAAATGTGTTCAATAAATAATCTAATATTTCATTTTCAGGGATTCCAAAACGATTGGCATTACTGGCAAACAAAAATATATGGTTGTTTCTGTTTCCCTCCATATATTCTGATTTCTTGTTTGTAAAATCATTGCAAAACTCTAATGATTTAGGTGTTTTTACTTGTTCAGGGTTTAAATCAATGTCTTTTTCTGCTGGATTTTTAAACTGGAAAACTTCACTTTCTGTATTTAAAAACAAGTTTTTATCGTGTGAAAAAAAACATAAACGACAAATGTCTTTGCATTTTGTGTCAGAATCTAAACCAATTAGTTCTTTGTAGAAATCTGTTAAATGAGACCAAGTTTCCTTATGTTCACTGCTTGTGGAATTAGTTTTTACAAAGACTTTTAGACCTTTTCCTTTTGGACTTATAAAACTTGCAAAGGTATAGGAACAAGCATTTATTTTGTCTGAAATGGTTTTGAGTTCTGAGTATTCCAGATCATCAAAATCTAAATGAATGATTTGATTGTATTCAACCAATGAATCAGCATTACGATATGAGAATGTTCCTGATGGTGTGAAAGCAGGGAGTTTTTTCTTTAGCTCGTCACCAAGAAGTTTATCTTCCTGGTGAAAAGCTAAACGAATTGAATTGATTTCAGATTCATACTTTGTTGACTTGATTGTTTCAAAGATTGAAAATAAGTCTTGTTCGTCACATGGATTTGTGAAGTCTTGAAAAATAGATGCTTTCATACCTTACTTTTTAAATGCTTTTACTTTTCTTGACTCCAATAAACTCTCAATATCACTCATGCGGTAATAAATCTTACTACCCACTTGTGAAAAGGAAATTACACCCTCATCTCTCCAAGTTTGAGCGGTTCTTTTACTAATATTCATTAAGCGGATAAAATCGGCGTTATCCACGAATTTTTCTGAAGGAACATTTTTTGAATATTCAACAGCATTTAAAATTTTGTCCATCTTGGCAAGAATATCTTTGTATTCCTCTACCGTCATAATTTTCGCTTCCATAGCTTCAATTTTTATTGTTTGTGAAGCAAAGATGAGCAGATAAAAGCAAGAGGGTTGGTGCACAAAAGCACAATATTATAGGGTGCTTTGCACCACTTGATAATCAACTCTTTAAGTCTTTATTTAATGAAAGCCAACGCTTAATTTTTTGAAAAAACACAGCACTTGGACTACTTAAAATAAGCTGCGCAGATACTAGACATGCATTAATTATATAGTACAAATTTTTTTCTTCTTCAAGTTGATTGTTACTTGTTATGCCTTTACTTTCTAAAAAATTAGCAAAAGAAGAAGTAAATTGAACCAAAAAACGTTCACCAGGATGATTTAATCTTTTACCATCAATAAATTGTGTTAATCCTTCATGTTTATCTTTCTTGAAATCGGTTTTCCAAATATCAGAAGTAAATTCTTCGGGATTTAAACTTTTGTGAACACGAATGGCATCAAGTAATAAGATTTTTAATGCATCTGTCGAAATGTTTTGATGTTCATTATCATCTTTAAATTTTAATGAAATAGATTCAAGTGAATTGTAATCGGTTTCAGAAACTTCTATTAATTTTAATAAAGCATTTAATTCTGCATGCCCTTTATTTTTTAAGAAGTTATTATTCTGAAAGTCTAAATGTATTTTGTAATGACGCAAACATTTTAATATGAGTGTGATTTCATCTCTAATTTCATTTATTTCATACTTATTACAAATTGATAGTCCTAATTCGTACTCATTCGGTTGCACCCTTAAATCAACTGAATCAATAAAATCGTGATTGAAATATTTTTTTAAATCATTCAAATCAATATTTAAATCATAATATAGGGGCTTTTTTACAACTTTATGTCTTCGAACATATCCTTTTATTAAAGAAACAATATCTTTTTTATTGATATCTAATTCGTGTGGCCTACTATCCCGATCGTATGTATTTATATCAGCTAAATTCAGAATTTTCCAAACAAAAAGAACAGCAGAATTAGAAAGCTTATTTGCACCCAATGGAATTAATTCAGATTGAGTAATAAATTGATACAAAACCACAGAAAGACGTTCAGTAAAATAATCAATTTTTGTCATTTCTTCCTCATCAAAAGCTACTTGTCGGAGATTTTTCTCCCAGTTTTTTTGGTTGCCAGAGCTCCAATATTCTTGTGCAGCATCAAGAATGCCAAGAATAAGTCCATAATCATCAATTACTTTAGGCCCATACGAATCAACAAATTTAATTTGTGTAATATGTTTGTTAAAAGCTGATTTTGAAAATTTCTTGTGATTCTTAATAATTTCAATTAATGTGTTTACCTGTTCAGGAAGTTTTTTTCTTCTTTGAATTTGCTCGCGTTTTGTGTTAAATGCAATTTCACGTTGGTAAACATTTTGTATTCTGCAAACCAAATGTATAAAAAATCCTAAGTGTTTTTCAAAACCATAAGACTTTATTACACTTTCGATATCTTGTAATTTCGATTTTGGAAGTATTGCATGGTTAAAAGTATCTGTTGCTAAACTATTAATTTCCTCATCTCTACCACTAGTTAATACTTCTTTAAAAAAATAGTTGAGTGCATTGTCATACATATTTATCTTAGAAATATATTCATCATATGGCGGTTTAGAGGGAGATGGTAATAAATTGATGTAAATTAAATCTTCGATTTTGTATTGCAGGTATTCTTGAACGTTTTTATCATAAACTGCTGTAAAATGACCATTATGTTCATATTGCCAAATGTAGGTTTTGAAACGAGCACGCGGATTAATTTGTTCAAATTCTTTAAGTGGTAATTCTTTATATTGCGTGAACATATTAAAAAATTTAATCGTTAAAAATATCCATTGCTTTATCCAATTCAGAGTTTACAATTTTTGCATAAATCTGCGTTGTTTTAATGGAAGAATGCCCCATTAATTTAGAAACATATTCTATTCTCATTCCTTTACGTAATGCTCTGGTAGCCCATGTGTGGCGGCTTGTGTGGAAACTTAAGTTTTTATTAATCTTTACTAATTTGGCAATATCTTTCAAATCGGAATTTACATTTGCTGTGCGAGAAGATATTGCTTGAAACAAGGAAATAGGGGAGTACTCCATTTCATTTGATAGAAAAGGGAAAATGTAATTATCAAGGTTAAAATCTTTTTTATCGGGTTTGTAAATCTCTAAAATTTCCAATGCTTTGTTTGGTACTTTTACACTTACCATTTCCTTGGTTTTTTGGGTTTGAATGGTAATGTTTGTTCC
>CAZHLZ010000264.1:0-421 GCA_964532475.1 uncultured Chitinophaga sp. | reverse complement strand
ATTCGACCATTTAAGTTGTAATAAATCTGAAATACGAATCCCACCTGTGTATGCTGCAAAAACATAAGCGTTGCGATGATGATATAAAAGGGACTTATTGTCTAATTCTAAATCTTCTATGCTTTTCAATTCTGCTTCTGTTAGGTATTCTTTTGTTGTTTTTTCAGTCTTTAATTTAAACTTGATGAATGGATTTTGCTCTGGTTCAATCAAATCATCCCGAACTGCATCATTGAATAGTTTGCGGAAAATCTTAATATTGGAATGGATGGTGTTTATTGAATTGCCTAACTTTATCTTTAGGTAATTTTCATAATCTTTCAAAAATGTAACATCTATTTCTCCAAAGTTTAAATTGGCATCAGAGGTGTATTTACTGAATTTAAGGTAGGTGGCTTTTACTTTGTCATACGTTCCAATC
>CAZHLZ010000263.1:0-5431 GCA_964532475.1 uncultured Chitinophaga sp. | reverse complement strand
AATGAATTCCTTTAGTAGCGAGAGGGAGTCCCGATACCTATCGGGATGAACTCCCGACCCAAAAAACATGACACAAAAAAAAGGAATCCAAAAATGAATTCCTTTGGTAGCGAGAGGGAGTCCCGATACCTATCGGGATGAACCCCCGACCCAAAAAACATGACACAAAAAAAAGGAATCCAAAAATGAATTCCTTTAGTAGCGAGAGGGAGATTTGAACTCCCGACCTCCGGGTTATGAATCCGGCGCTCTAACCAACTGAGCTACCTCGCCTTGTTGCGCTCTAACCATCCCGATAACTATCGGGAGAGCTACCTCGCCATGTTGCGCTCTAACCATCCCGCTTTTTATCGGGAGAACTAGTAACTTTTCTGAAAACAAAACTGCAAATCAATTTCCGTTTTCAGGGTGCAAATATACTAACTTTTTTTATAAAACAAAATTATGATCGATCTTCTTCAAATAAAATTTTCGTTTTATGTTTTAAGGTTCTCAAAATCAAGGTGATTAAAATTGCAGCTATCAAAATAATTCCTTGATATAGTTCAAATTTAATTTCTTTATGCTCAAATAAGCGTTTGAAAAAGTCAATAAATAAGAAAGCAATTATGGTTGCAGTAACACCTGAATATTCTCTTCTCAAAATCGTTTTCATGGAAAATTTTATCGGAGTTTTTTCGTATTTTTTGAAACTCGGAATAAATGCGGGCACTTTTAAGGACCAATTTAGATAATCATCACCAAATTTTCTTTCTAAAAAACGTTCTTCTGCAAACATGATTCTTTCGTAATAAAGCCAAAACAATAAAGTTGCAATAATAATAAACCAAATATTGCAGGTATAAATAATAATTCCAATCCACATAAAATAATTTCCTAAATACAATGGATGACGCAAAGTAGAATAAATCCCCTTTGTGTTTAAGGCTTCGGCAACTTGTTCTTGCGTATTTCTTCCAGAAGTTGCTTTATGACTCGTTCCAATCGCAACAGCACGAATATATTGACCTAAAAATGAAATAAAAATTGCAAATCCTAACAAGGAATAATTGAGGATGTTATTTTCTTTAAATACTTTATAATCAGTAAAGTAGATAACTGGAACTGCAGCTATAAATAGGATTGTTGGGAACTGACCACGGTACTTAAATAAAAAATTTCCGTTTTTTTCTAAAGAATGTATTAACGCCATTGAAAAGATTTATGTATATTTCGAACTTAAAATTGAGTGCAAATTTACAAATTGAATTACAATAATGAGCGAAAAAAGAAAAATAGAATTAGAATATTTATTAAAGTCATCCGTTAAAGTCTTTGAAAACCTTATTTTTACATCAAGTGGATTGGCGGAATGGTTTGCTGATGATGTCAATGTAAAAGAAGATATTTACAATTTTCATTGGGATGGAAGCGATGAGAAAGCACGATTATTATCCTCTAAAGTAGGTTCACACATCAAATGGCAGTGGCTTGCTGATGAAGAAGAAGGTTTAGATACATATTTTCAAATTGAATATTCGGTGGATCCAATGACTAAGGCTTTGGTACTGTCTATCGTTGATTACGCTGATGAAGAAGATTACGATGAAATTAAAATGTTATGGGAATCTGCTGTACACGAACTAAAACGTGTATTAGGCGCTTAGTATAATTTTAATAATTTTGTAAAAAAAATCTAAGAAATAATTTTGAAACGATTATACGTATTTAGTATTCGTTCCTTCATAGGACCATTTATTGTGACTTTTTGCATCTCCATGTTCATGCTGATCATGCAGTTCTTATGGAAATACATTGACGATTTGATGGGCAAAGGGATTGATACGTTTTTGATATTAGAATTATTTTTTTACGTTTCAGCATCCTTAATTCCTCTGGCTTTACCACTTGCCATGTTGTTGTCTTCAATTATGACAATGGGAAATTTGGCGGAGAATAATGAACTAACTGCTCTAAAATCAGCAGGAATGTCTTTGTTTCAAATCATGAAACCTTTAACCTATGTGGTGATTTTTATTTGTTTTTGCACTTTTCTTTTCTCAAATTTTGTCATACCAGTTGCAAATTTAAAATGGCGTTCATTAATTTACGATATCCAAGAAACAAAGATTGCAACCATTTTAACTCCAGGGGTTTATACTACAGTTTTGGACGGTTACGCAATAAAAATTGAAAAGGGAAATGACCAAGAATACAAAGGAATTACCATACATGATCACACTGATCCGATTGTTGTAAAAACTGTAAAAGCTGAATCTGGTGAAGTTTACAAATCAAAAAATGGCTCATTTTTATTTTTTAAATTAAATAAAGGAAATGTTTTTGAGGAGTTAGCGAGTAATCAAACCACAGAAACAGGTAAAACAGGAAGTTTTTTCCCAAGCAGAAGAAGTTCTTTTGAAAATGCAACTTATAAAATTGATTTAAGTGGTTTTAAAATTAATCGCACCGATGAAGATTTATTTAAAAATGAATATGAAATGTGGAACGTTTTTCAAATAAATGGAGCCCTAGATTCCATTCAAAAAAGTGCTATGTCAGTGCGTGAAAATTTCGTCCAAAGTGTAATGAATGAGCATATTTATTTTCAAAGTAAAATATTGCGTAAAAATACCATAACCAAAAAACCAAATCAAGTATTTTCAGAAACCACCTTAAAAATTGAAAATTTAAACAAAAATGATTTAATTCAGTCTTATCAAAATGTAATAAGTAAAATTCGAAGAAAAAATCAAAATTTAACCAGTCAAAAGGAGTTTTTCGGATCCTTTCAAAATAGTTTGAATTTATTTGAAATTGAGTTCCACAAGAAATTTGCCTTAACCTTTGCAATTTTTGTTTTGTTTTTTGTCGGAGCTCCACTTGGTGCGATTGTCAAAAAAGGTGGATTTGGCGCTCCAGTAGTAATTGCTGCACTTTTATTTATGATGTATTATGTACTCACTGAAATAGGGATGGGTTTAGCTGAGTCGAAATCTGTAAGTCCGTTTGTAGGAATTTGGCTAGCAACCTTTGTTTTAGCTCCAGTTGCATTTATTTTAATGCGCGCTGCATCACTTGATTCAAAAGTATTCGATTTATCCCTTTGGAAAAAAAAGATTAAAATTAAAAAAACAATAAGATGAATGTTCTTCATATCACAAATAAACCTATTTTTCCCATCCTAGATGGAGGCCAAATGGCGATGTATAAATTGATGAAGAATTTTTTACAATTGGGTTTTAATGTGAAAAATTTGACACTTGAAACTTATAAACATCCTTTTAACATCGATGACTATCCTGAAGATTTGCAAGATATTATTAATCCTGAGGTACATTACATTGACTCCAGAGTAAAATCTTGGGACGTTTTTCTATCCTTGTTTAAAAAAGAATCTTACCACGTAAAACGTTTTGTTGATGCAGAATTTGAATTAAAAATCAAGGAATTACTTCAAACAAATAATTTTGAATATGTCATTTTGGAAAGTGCATTTTTAATGTCCTATATCAACGTCATTAGAAAATATTCAGATGCAAAAATTATTTTGCGTGCGCACAATGTGGAATATCGAATTTGGAGACAGCACGCCCGAAAGGAAAAATCCTTTATCAAACGTTATTTTTATAAAAAATTATCTAAAGACTTAAAAAGATTTGAGTTAAGTTTCATAAATTTGGTTGATGGTGTCTTTTGTATTTCCGAGCAAGATCGTGAGTTTTTCAGAAGACGAGCGGTAAAAACTCCAACAGTGGTCATTCCTGTTTACATGGATTTGCTTCAAGACAATATAGTAAATTATGAAAATAATGATTTTCATTTTGTGGGTTCCATGTCTTGGAAGCCTAATGCTGACGCAGTAAAATGGATCATAAATCAAATCGCACCGAAATTACAACGTTTATTGCCAGATTCAAAAATTCACATTGCTGGATCTGCAATGCCAAAATCAATGAAGGAGAAACAAATAAAAAATGTTGTTTTTCATGGAAAAGTTAATGATATGTGTGAGTTCATGAGCAATCATGGAACTTTAATTGTACCATTAAAAACTGGTTCGGGTGTTAGAATTAAAATTTTGGAAGCATTGAGTTTTGGTGTTCCATTGATTTCCACAGAAAAAGGAAAAGAAGGAATAAGTTTAACACCCAAAAAGCACTTTTTGACGGCAAACATAACTGAGGAATTTTTACTTCAAATGAAATTTTTGAATGACAATACAGAAAAGAAAAAAAGTCTCGGAGAAGAAGGGAAAAAGTTTATCAGCGAAGAATATAGTATAGAAATCGTTTCAAATCATATCCGTGAATTCATCGCAAAAATATAAAGAAAAATTAGTCGTTTTTTTATCTCGTTTTCCTTTTCCCCTGGAAAAAGGGGATAAATTAAGGGCTTTTTACCAAATTCAAAGTTTAGCGGAAAAATTTGATGTTTATTTAATTTGCACTAGTGAATCGAAGGTTTCTTACAAAAATGTAGAAAAATTACAAGCTTATTGCAAAGAAATTCACTACTTCGAACTGAAAAAATCCCTCATTTTTTGGAATCTTTTCAAAGCAATTTTCAACAATAAACCCTTTCAAGTTGCTTATTTCTCCCAAAGTTGGATTAAGAAAGAAGTTAATTATTTACTTGATACAATCAAGCCTAAACATATTTACTGTCAATTAATTAGGTCAACTGAGTATGTGAAGAATTACCATTTTTGCAACAAAACTTTGGATATTATGGATGCCCTGTCCAAAGGTATGGAACGCAGAAGTTTGAAATCTAATTTTATTTTAAAACTACTTTTTAAAGAAGAGGCTCAAAGATTGTTGAAATATGAGCGCCAAATTTTGAATTATTTTGAAAATTCACTGATCATTTCTCAGCAAGACAAAGGTTTTATTCTTTATCCAAAAGACAAGGAAATTTCTGTGATTCCAAATGGTGTGAGTGAAGCATTTTATGATTGCAAGCTCTCATTTGAAAAGGAATATGATCTTGTTTTTGTTGGAAATTTAAGTTATGCTCCAAATATTGAAACTTCAAACTACATCATCGAAAAACTTTACCCAGCCATTTCGAAATCAATTCCAACAATTAAGATTTTACTTTCAGGTTCATCTCCTTCTCAAAAAATAAGCAGAAAACATACAAATTTCATTACTATTTCAGGCTGGGTGGATGATATTCGAATAAGTTATTTGAAATCCAAAATTTTTATTGCACCTATGTTATCCGGAACTGGAATGCAAAACAAAATTCTGGAGGCAATGGCACTTGGAATTCCTTGTATTACAAGTAGTTTAGCCAATAATGCCATTTTGGCAAAAAATGACGTGGAGATAATCATTGCTGATGATTTGGAATCCATCTGTAAGGCTATTCTTCGATTAAGAAATGACCTTGATTTTTACAAGCTTATCAGCGAAAATGGAAAAAATTTCATAAAAACTAACTACAC
>CAZHLZ010000262.1:0-5469 GCA_964532475.1 uncultured Chitinophaga sp. | reverse complement strand
AGTCTTTGTTGTCCATCTAAAGGAATAAAAATTTTCTTTTTGTCATCACCTTTTGATTCAAGAATCGAACCATAAACAAAATCTAATTCTACTTTTTTATTTTCTAATAATGATTTAATAAGAAAATTATCTATAAATTTTATTCTTAATCTTTTTACCTCGTCAGTTTCTCGACCTTGAGCATAATCTCTTTGTATAATTGGTACTTCAATCTTATCATATTGATCGCATAATGTCCAAAATGTATGTTTTGTATTCATAATTAATTTTAACTTAAATAAGGCTTTAAAATTTCTTCTATGTTAGTTACATAATTTTTTTTATCTGATTTACTCCAATAAAAGGGTTGCAAATCAGAATCATTATAATATTTCATAAATGCATTTCTAGTAGTTATAGGTATGTACTTACCTTCTTTTTCCATTTGAATTAGTTTATTTCTTTTCACAGGAAAAATTGAGTTGTTTAACGCTGAATTATCTCTTTTTGATAATAATGCTAAATTATCTAATTCATGTAATGAATCAGAATCAAAAATATTAATAAGTCTACTTTTTAATTGATTAAAAGCATTTATATCTAGAAATTTTTCGTCTACTTCTGATAAATTCTTTACTTCTTTTTTAATAGCAATTAAATCTATCTCCTCTGTAATATTATCGCTAACTAACTTTTCAATTGTATTAATATTTTCAATTGCTTTGTAAGTATCATTAAGCCATTTTTTAATTGCTTTTTTATCAGTCATTTCTTGTGATTGTTGAGCATGTATGTGCTCAATGCTCCAGCCCCCATCTTGTGCAATTTTCTTGTATAGATGGAAAGGGAATTTGTTTTTTTGAGAAAGTTTATTGGCTGTAATCACATTGTGTAAAAGAAATATTTTAATAATATCAGGATTGTTTGTGTCATATGTTAATTCATTTAATTTTACATGTTTCAAATGCTCGATAACTTCATCAGAGGCCCATTTTTTGAATTCATTCTTTTTACATTCAGAGTTTTCAAGAATCGTTCTTAAAGTAGCCAAGCTATTCTGTTCTATCGTTAAAATAAATCCTAAATTTTGGTGTAAATCAGCATCTGTATACCAAAATTTCATTTTATTGAAATAATCTTTCGTTTTGTCCCAAAGTTCTTTTGCTTTATCTTTTTCAGTTTCTTCATTTTCTGATCGTACCTGCTTTTCAAACCATAAATAAGTGGAATATTTTTTTGAGTTGTTGTCGGCAATCAAATTAAAAATTAACTCTATTGCAGAAGAAGTTTCTTTTATAGATTTGTTGTTTAAGAAATACCAAAATTCATCATTCCTTAATTCCATTTCTATCTGATGCCATTCATTTGAAATTTCTGCTTGTCGCATTATAGCTTCTCTTTCAGATAAGCGATATTTAATTTTGGAAAGTAACAACGCCCTAATTAATTCAGCATCAGTCAATGGGATTTTGCCAATATTTAATCTATTAAAAATGTCAATTTTTTTATTTTCAATTTCATTATATTCAATTTTATTTGATTTTAATTCTTCTATTTGATACCATATCACTTGTACTTTTTTAGTCATAGTTGAGTAAAAATCGTCAATATAGCCAACATCATGCCTTGTTTTCTTTTCAAACCAATTTTTGACGATTTCGAACGCTTGACTCATAAAGTGAAAATCCGGGGTGTCGTGATTAAATGTATTATCAGATAAGTTTTTTAAAAAATCTGTACTTTGTGGTCTTTCAAATATAATAGAATATCGAGCTTTATTTAAAAATTGGAAAATAATAAACATCGTTATTAAACGTTGTTGTCCATCAATAACCTCCCAAATGTTTAGACCGTTTTCATCCCTGTTAGGAACTACTACTATTGGCTGTAAACAATAATTATCTTCTCCAGATTGAATAAAATTATGAATATCCTCTAGTAATGCCTCAACATTTTCAATATCCCATCTATATCCTCTTTGATAATATGGTATAAAATAATGTTCAAATCTTGGACTTCTTTCAGGAGTTTTCTCATTTAAAATAACCTTACCAATTGGTTTAGTTTCAATTATATTCATATTTTGTTTTTTATTACAAATTTAACATTAAATTTCATCTATGAAACTTTTCTCAATCAAAAATTTTCACTTATACATTGCTCGCCTAGGAATGCTGTTTTTTAAGTTTCAATTCCTCATTTTGGTATGAAATTCCGTTCAAATAAACATGTTCATGCAAAAACTGTTTTTCCATTAAATTAAAGCAAATATCGTCCATGTTAAATTTGAAATTCTTTTTTTATTTGATTTCATATTTTACTTCCAAGCCAATTTCACATTGAAGAAAGTAGATTGTTTTTTTGTCCGTTTTACTTAATACATTCTCTGAAAATTTAAAAACTTTCAAACTATTGCCATAAAAAATTAGAATCATATCAATAAAAAATACGTCACTATTCATAAGAATATCAATATCTTTTTAATGGGTCCAGAATTTTGAAAATATTCAAAAATATACTCACTCATAGTTTCGAATTGGATGTTTGTTTTACCTGTCTTGTGTAGGCTATTTATTTCATCAATAATATGTTTGAAAAAAGTGTTTATAAATGACATTCCAGTAAAATCAACATTGAAAATGTTTTTAATGGCTAAAAAATCTATAAATATTTCCTCATTAAATAATTTTGATTTCTCTAATGTTTTTATTTGTTCCTTATTTTCACTTAAAGCTTTAAAATAATCAAACATGATTTCATGGAATAAATAATGAAAACTGAAATCATAGAAATTCAAACCCTCGTTTAAACTTGAACTTTCTCCATACATTAAAGAACTCATCCTATTTTCCTCTTCCTGGTTTTTTATTTCAAATCGATAATTCTTAACTACTACCACCTTACCTGTATCAAAATAGATAGAATTCACATCAAATTTATAGATAGATAAGCCAGTATCAATGCGATTTACAATTAAGTCACACCCAATTCTTTGCCCCAAATTATTATAAGATAAAAAGAAATTTGCATATTTTATGACTGTTGCTATTTCAAAATTGCTTGGACTCGAATGTAAATCCATTTTAGTAAAAAAAAGTTGACTTTTCATGCGTTAATGTGTTGTTTGATTGCTTGTGTTATAAGGTTGGTTTTCTTTTTTTGAAATTCCATTGTATTACTTTTTAGTTCGTTTTCAATTTCTATAATTAATTTTTCATGGATTGTATGTAACAAAGACCCGTATCCGAAATGTTGAAAACACTCAAAAGGTATTTCATGAACCTTGGCTATGGATAAAATAAGTTCATTTATACTAAAAACATATTTCCAAATTTCTAAACATTGGTTTTCTATTGGCTCAATTATCATCCTTTTCAAAAAAAAGGAATAGTTATCCAAATCTGTTTTCAAACAATACAAAGGGTCTAAATTAAATTCTCCATTGAAATACTGTGATGGATTAAATTCTGGAACGGTTTGTAAAAAGTTAAACTCACAATCAAAGCTTCCCAGTGTAATTTCAGTTTTTGCTCTAGATAAATTCATAAGAATTATTTTTTCACAATCGTAGCCAAAAACCATATATTTTCCATTTAATTCTCCTAATTTTTCACCTGCAGAATTAAAGGAAATTACTTTATCCTCCTTTGATAAGATTAAGGCTATTTTTTCATTTTTGAATTTTAACATTGCATTATTACTTTTTCTTCATCATCGTATTCATTTCCTTTTTTGCTTTTGCTAATTCACCCAAAACTGTTTCATTTACCAAATTTGCCTCTTCAAAATGTTGTGTTATATTTCTAAAAATACGTGCTATCTTTTTACATTTAAAATAGTGATAATAATCCAAAAAAACATTTGAAAAGTTGAAATTGACTTCGAACAAGTCTTCATAAACAGTTTCATCAAAATATGGAATTGTTTTTTCTGCAATATTTAGAGCATTAACATAAAAATGGAACGCATTTACGTCTTGCTTTTTCTGTAATTCTTCTTTCAGAATTAAATATAACGCTCTATTTTGCTGGTTTATCCAGAACTCTTCCACAATTTCTTCAGCTAGTGTGCGTTTTAATTTTTTAATGTCTTGAAGTAAAGATTTCATCAAATCCATTTCAAGTACTTGTGTGGGTTTAAATCGCTGTTTCATAATAAAAGTTTTATTCAAAATTAGAATTAGACTAAGCCAAATCGTGTCTTGGTTAGTTTAGGGTGTTTTTAGACTTTTAATTGAATTTGTCAAAATCTATTTTCCAATTCGTTCCCACGTAACCATTATAATGATTCTCAGATTCATCTCTTGAAAATAAAATATTAAATTCAAGCATACCATGAGTTGATTTACCTGCAACATCCTCATTTATACCAAAATATTCATCTTTATGTAAAGCAATAATTTTATCAAAATAAGCATGTTGAATATTCATTCTTTTTAGAAAATTCATTTCATAAAGTTTTTTAATTTTTAGTTTTTTTAATGCAGGAATAGCACAATTGATTACAATACAAATATTTTCAACTTTGGCATATTTAGCAAGCTTTTTCAGATTCTTCTCTAAATCCCAACCTTTTTTCTGGTATAAATAATCTATTTGATCAATAAATAAAACTTTCAAATTTTTATCTTCACCACAAATCTCTCCAATGGTTTCATTCCAAATTTTGTGATAATTAAAATATTTTGAAGCCTCTAGTTTCAATTTTAACTTATACAATTCTAAATTTGCTTTTTGTAGGTCAACTTTTTCAATTGGCAGTGATTCTCCATATAGTTTTCGATTGTGAATCGTTTTGGCAAAGTATTTTTCAATTGTTCCTATTTCGTATTTGCAAGATAAAAACATTACATCAGTTGTTTTAGCTATTTCCAAAGCTAGATTAATAAATAGTTGTGTGTTCCAAATAGGACAATAGGAAGTAATCATGACCAAATCACCTTCTTTTAAGAGTTTGATGTTATTATCAAAAAAATTAATATTTGTATTAATTTGTTTTTTAGTTTCCATGTTGATTTTTCTTCAAATTTCTAATCAGTGGAAGTCAAATTATGTCCAGTTAAAAAAATATAAACCAAGACTTCTTTTGTCTAGGTTGTAAATTAGTTTTGAAAAAAATAAAAGGGATGCTGAAAACTTTTTAGAGTAGGCTTTTTTAAAATACTAAATATCATGGCAAATTATTATTGTGCAAATTGTGGTACTAAAACTGCAAGTATTTCGTCTTTAACATCATCATCATGTCAAAGACACCCGAATGGACCATTAAAAGGAAAACATGTTTTATATGAAGGTAGTGAAAAATCAAAATATGCATGTAAATATTGTGGTACATCGTCAGCTACTATATCATCTTTAACTTCATCATCGTGCCAAAGACATCCTAATGGTGCATTAAAAGGTAAACATTCACCAGCAATGTAAAATAAAAGTCTAATGAAAAAAATAGCTATCTCTGCACCATATCATTTCTCGAATCAAGATACATTTT
>CAZHLZ010000261.1:0-5506 GCA_964532475.1 uncultured Chitinophaga sp. | reverse complement strand
CGAGATTTGGTATACTGAAGATATTAAATCCAAGAACTCAAATTGGTTTAATGGATTTGAAGAAATTCCAGGAGTACTGCTGAAATACAGTATTATTCAGTATGGTATTAGAATGGAATTCAAAGCAAAAAAGTTTGAAAGTGTAACCATTTCAGATTCTATCGTTAATTTAAATAGGCCAGGGAAAGTTATTTCTCACCAAGAATACGACAATCGAATTAATGAACTTTTTGAATCCTTTAAATGAAAAATTTTCTCTTTATTTTTCTCCTTTTTTCTAATTTCATTAGTGGATTTTCACAAGAATATCTTCCCTTTGAAGGGAAAATGGTCTATCAAGTGCAATTATCTGATTCGGTAGATTCAAAACCACATCAAAGTAAATTTGTAACAATCTACACCAATGACACACTTGTTCGAGTAGAAAGCGAATCGAATCAATTGGGTTCACAAGTCATGATAAAACATTTGACTTTGAACAAGTACTACATCTTATTAGAACTTAATAATCAAAAATTTGCAATTCAGCATTTGGTTGAAAATGATACCACTGCATCGAAATATTCATTTGAGAACAAACGTAAAAAGAAAAAAATTCTTGGTAAAAAAGCAAAAAAGACAATTGTTAGTTTTGCAAATTCTCTCAATTCACCGAAAACAGCCATGTATTATTATCCTGAATATAGCCCAAAATATTTGGATGCCTTAAAAGGAATTTCAGGCTTACCTGTTGATTACTACTTGTTTACAGAAGAAGGAGTTTATCACTACAAACTGATAGAATTTAAAGCTGAAAAAGTAAATCGCGATATTTTCGGCATTCCAAAAGACTATAAAAAAGTGAGTTTTGATGAATTTTTGAATGCTGTAATGGACAATAATCCTCAAAAATAATTGACTAACATTTCATTGTTTAAACTTACTTCATTTTCTTAATTTATTAGCGCTAAATCTTTGTATTTTCGTAAGTTGTATCAATTGTGAACGTAAAAGATGTCGAAAGAAAATACATATAGGTCAAAAGAAGATTTATTAGAGGAAAGTAAGGCTGAAACTGCAAAAAATGCTGCCAAATCAGGAGCAAAAAAAAGTGGACCTGCCGCAAAAATTAAATTCAAAAATCCGATTAACGCACTTTCTGGAAAAATCGATAAAAAAAAGACAAAAAGAATTACTGGCTCTATCCTAGTTTTATTGTCCTTCTTTTTCTTTTTCGCTTGTCTTTCCTACTTTTTCACTTGGAAACAAGATCAAGATCGTGTCATCGAAAAAGGACTTTTTGAATTTTTATTTGAATCAAATCTAGAGCCAGTTTCCAATTGGTTTGGTAAGCTTGGAGCGTGGGTTTCACACCTTTTCATTTACCGCTGGTTTGGCTTTTCCTCCTTCGGGTTTTCATTTTTACTTTTCTTAATTGGATTTAAATTCCTTTTAGATATAGACATTCTTCCACTTCGAAAAACAATAGCTGTTACCTTAGTTGGGATAGTTTGGTTTTCACTTTTCTTTGGCTTTTTTGCCAACATCATCAATTATGCAGGTGGTTCATTTGGATTTCACATCAATCAATGGCTAAGTTTTACCTTCGGGAAATTTGGTGCATTTCTGGCAATTGTGGTTCTTCTTTATATCCTTTTAATTGCACTTTTCAACCCAGATTTTAAGGCTTTATGGAATAAATATATTTCTGGAGGCGCAACAAAATTGAATGATGAAGAAGAATATGATGATGGAGAAAACAAATTGATGTATGCTGACATTCATGCTGTAAATACCATTCGTGATGAAGATATTGAGGATGAATATATCTCTGAAACTGTAAATTTTGACGAAGACGAGGAAGAAGATGATTTGGCAGACAGCGATTTTGTGGTAATTCACAAACCTTCGCCAAGTACGAAAGAGAAATACAATCCGGACGATGATTTCGAAATTGAAATCCCTGAATCATTGGATGAATTCACAGAGCCACTAATTGCGAATGATTTAGAAATTACCAAACCAAACGTGGAGAAAATTCTTTCCGACGATGAAACGGATAAATTACGTCAGGAATATGGTGAATACGATCCCAAATTAGATTTATCTTCCTATGTTTTACCGTCAATTGATTTACTGCGAGATTGGGGAACAAGTCAAATAAATATTGATAAATCAGAATTAGAAGGACACAAAAATCGAATTGTTGAAACCTTAACCAACTTTAAAATTGAAATATCAAAAATCAAGGCAACAGTTGGTCCAACAGTAACATTGTACGAAATTGTTCCAGCACCTGGAGTGAAAATTTCAAAAATTAAAAATTTAGAGGACGATATTGCTTTGAGTCTTTCTGCATTAGGAATTCGAATTATTGCACCAATTCCTGGGAAAGGGACCATTGGTATTGAGGTTCCAAATAGCAAGCCTGAAATGGTTTCGATGCGGTCTTTGATTGCTTCTGAGAAATTCCAAAATTCTGACTTCGAGTTACCGGTGGTCTTAGGGAAAACAATCACCAATGAGACTTATACTTTTGACTTGACAAAAATGCCTCACCTTTTGGTTGCAGGTTCTACTGGACAAGGAAAATCTGTAGGTTTGAATGCCATTTTAATTTCAATTTTATACAAAAAACATCCTGCACAAGTAAAATTCGTTTTAATTGACCCGAAAAAGGTAGAATTAACGCTTTACAACCGAATTGAGCGACATTTTCTTGCAAAATTACCAGGTGAAGGCGATGCCATTATTACAGACGTAACCAAAGTTGTAAACACTTTAAATTCCTTGTGTATTGAGATGGATGCACGTTATGAATTGTTAAAGGATGCGCAAGTTAGAACGATTATTGAATACAATGCGAAATTTATTTCACGCCGCTTGAATCCTGAAAAAGGACATCGATATTTACCCTATATTGTGGTATTAATTGATGAGTTTGCAGATTTAATTATGACGGCAGGTAAGGAAATCGAAAAACCAATTGCACGTATCGCACAATTAGCCCGTGCAATCGGAATCCATTTAATTGTAGCAACTCAACGTCCTTCTGTAAATGTTATTACAGGTATGATTAAGGCGAATTTCCCAGCCAGAATTGCCTTTAGAGTGCAATCAGTTGTCGATTCTCGTACAATTTTAGATACCTCTGGAGCAAATCAATTGATTGGTCGTGGTGATATGCTTATTTCCACAGGTTCCGACATAATTCGTTTGCAATGTGGATTTGTTGACACGCCTGAAGTAGATGCAATTTGTGCTTTCATTGGAGATCAACGAGCTTATCCTGAGGCACTTCAATTACCAGAATATGTTGGAGAAGGAGCAACTGAAGGCAATGATGTTGATTTAGATGATATTGATTCTATGTTTGTTGAGGCAGCCAAAATCGTGGTAATTCACCAACAAGGTTCGGCTAGTTTACTGCAACGAAAATTGAAACTGGGCTACAACCGAGCAGGCAGAATCATTGATCAACTCGAAGGTTACGGAATCATTGGTCCATTCCAAGGAAGTAAAGCGCGAGAAGTTCTTTTCGACAATGAACAAGCTGTAGTTGAATACCTGAACGGAAAAGGAGTGTATTAGTGTTTTTTATTAAATGCTAATTTTCACTCTTTCATTTACTTTTATCCATATTATTTCTCAATTATCAATTCAAAACTCAATTTTTTATTAAATTTGGAGTCCAATTCTGTACCATGAAAAAAGTCTTAATCGCAAATAGAGGAGAAATAGCAAGAAGAGTAATTCGTACGCTAAAAAAAATGAACATTAAAAGTGTAGCTGTTTATTCGGACGCAGATGCCAATGCGCCACATGTTCTAGAAGCAGATGAGGCAGTTTATTTAGGTAAATCGCCATCCTCTGAAAGTTATTTGCGACAAGATGAAATTTTGCGTTATTGCAAAGAATTGGGTGTTGATGGAATTCATCCTGGTTACGGATTTTTGTCCGAAAATGCAACTTTTGCTCAAAAAGTGAAGGAAGCGGGAATTACATTTATTGGCCCTTCTCCAGAAGCGATGAATATTATGGGCGATAAATTGTCTGCAAAACAAGCCGTAAAAGAATACGATGTTCCGTTGGTTCCTGGAATTGATCGTGCAATTACAGACGTCAATGAAGCCTTAGAAATTGCAAAAATGGTAGGATTTCCAGTCTTAATCAAAGCTTCAGCTGGTGGTGGTGGAAAAGGAATGCGTTTGGTTGAAAACTTGGAAGAATTGCCTGAACAAATGAAAATGGCTCAAAGCGAGGCTCGTTCCTCTTTCGGTGACGATGCAGTTTTTATTGAAAAATTTGTTACAAAGCCACGTCACATTGAAATTCAAGTTTTTGCAGATACATTAGGTAATTACGTTTATCTTTTTGAAAGAGAATGTTCTGTACAAAGAAGGCACCAAAAAGTAATTGAAGAAGCTCCAAGTGCTGTGCTTACTGAAGAAATTAGAAAAAAAATGGGCGAATCAGCTGTGGCTGTGTGCAAAGCGTGTGATTACGTTGGAGCTGGAACAGTTGAATTTTTAATTGATGCAGATTTGAATTTTTATTTCTTGGAAATGAACACTCGTTTGCAAGTAGAGCATCCCGTTACGGAAGAAATCACCGGTTTGGATTTGGTTGAATGGCAAATTCGTGTTGCACGAGGTGAAAAATTACCTAAATTGCAAGATGAATTAAAAATTAATGGTCATGCAATAGAAGTTCGTGTTTACGCTGAGGATGCTTTAAATGGATTTACTCCAGATATCGGAAATTTACGTCGTTATAGAATCCCGCAAGGAGAACATGTGCGTGTAGATGATGCCTTTGAAGAGGGAATGGAAATTCCAATTTACTACGATCCAATGATTGCAAAATTATGTGTTTGGGGCGAAACAAGAGAAATTGCTATAGAAAATACGATTAAGGCGATTGATGATTATCAAATTTCGGGTTTAAAAACAACTTTGGATTTTGGAAAATTCGTGATGAAACACGAAGCTTTTCGCTCAGGCGACTTTGATACAAACTTTGTAAAACAATATTTTTCCGATCCAAAAATTATCGTTGAAGCGATGCAAGAAGAAAAAGAAGCTTTGTTATCAAGTGTAGATCAAATTTGGAATCAGATTGAAAGTAATAAGCGTAAGGAATTTACTTCTCGACCTGTTCATGGAGCTTGGAAGTTGATGCGGATTTGATTTGCAAGGATTCGGAGTTGTAGTTTAAGAGTGAAAAATGCAGAATTAAATTTATAATATGCTAATCTGTAATTTTTCAATCTTCAAATCTGCAATCTGCCAATCTGCAATTTTCCAATCCCTACCCTAAAGCGACATCCAAAATCATCATGACTAAGAATCCGCCAATAAATCCAAGTACGGCGATATCTGTGTACTTATCACGCTGTGTTTCTGGCACAACTTCCTCGATGACCACATAAATCATTGCTCCAGCAGCAAAAGCAAGTGCAAATGGTAAAATAGGTTGAACGTAAATAACCGCCATAGCACCCAAAACACCTGCTACAGGTTCTACT
>CAZHLZ010000260.1:0-5592 GCA_964532475.1 uncultured Chitinophaga sp. | reverse complement strand
CTCATCAAGAACAACAGCTTGTATTTCATCTCAAGTTGGTTGCAGTTTATCTTGTACATTTTGTGCCACAGGAAGGTTGAAATTAATGAGAAACTTGACTGCTGGTGAAATTGTTGACCAAGTTGTATATTTACGAAATCAAGCGGAAAGCCGCTACAGACAAAGTCTAACAAATATCGTTTACATGGGTATGGGCGAACCTTTGTTGAATTACAAAAATGTTTTGCGCTCTACAGAAATTATTACTTCAGAAAATGGATTAGGAATTTCGCCCCGAAGAATAACTGTTTCAACAGCAGGAATTGCCAAAATGATCAAAAAATTAGGCGATGACCAGGTAAAATTTAACCTTGCATTATCGCTTCATGCTGCCAACGACGAAAAGAGAAACAAAATCATGGAAATCAATGAAAGTAATAATCTTGAATCGTTAAGAGAGGCATTGGTTTACTTCCATGAAAAAACAGATTCTCGCGTAACTTTTGAGTACATTATTTTTAAAGATTTTAATGATAGTTTAGAAGATGCACAAGAACTTGCTCGCTTTGCAAAATGTGTTCCTTGTAAAATTAACATCATTGAGTACAACCCCATTGATGGTGGAGAATTTGAGCAAGCTGATGTCAACAAAGTAAATGCGTTCGCTCACTATTTGGAAGAACGAAATCTAATTGTTAATGTGCGCAGAAGCCGTGGAAAAGACATCGATGCTGCTTGCGGTCAATTGGCCAACAAAAATAAGAGCATTAAAGCAGAAGAACGAATTTTGAAGTAAGATTGTACCATTTATTATTTAGTGATTGTCTCTAACATTTCTAAATAAAAATCCTAAGATAACGAAAGTTAAAAAGTTCCATTCAACTCAAATCTTTTCCTAAAAAATCTTAACTTTGCAACATGACTGATAAACGCACAGAATTAAGCGATTTGGGAGAATTTGCTTTGATAGATAAATTGACTTCCAATTTTACAACTCATGTTTCAAATACCATCAAAGGGGTAGGTGATGATGCTGCGGTAATTTCAATTTCGGAAAATGAGGTCATGCTCGTTTCTACCGATAGTTTGATTGAAGGAATTCATTTTAATTTGATGTACACACCTTTGATGCACTTGGGCTACAAAGCTGTAATTGTAAATTTATCCGACATTTATGCCATGAATGGAATTGCTGAACAAATCACAGTTTCATTGGCAGTTTCAAATCGTTTTCCACTTGAGGCATTGGAAGAATTGTATGCTGGAATAAAAAAGGCCTGCGATTTTTACCAAGTTGATTTAATTGGTGGCGACACAACTTCGTCCTTATCAGGTTTAATGATTTCAATCACTGCTTTAGGTAGAGCCAAAAAATCGGATGTTGTTTATCGAAGTGGAGCAAAAGAACACGATTTATTAGTTGTTTCTGGTGATTTAGGTGGAGCATACATGGGCTTGCAATTGTTGGAACGTGAAAAGGAAGTGTATAAAGCTAATCCTGACATTCAGCCAGATTTAGATGGACATGATTACCTTTTAGAACGCCAATTGAAACCAGAAGCACGAAAAGATATTGTACAACTTTTGAAACAAATGGATGTTAAACCGACCTCCATGATAGATATTTCTGACGGTTTGGCTTCTGAAATTTTTCATTTGTGTAAATCTAGTAATGTTGGATGTACAATTTACGATGAAAAAGTTCCAATTGATGGCAAAACAGCCTCCACAGCAATTGAATTTAACATTGATCCGATCACAACAGCATTAAATGGTGGAGAAGATTACGAATTGTTATTCACCATTGCTCAAGCAGATTATGAAAAGGTGCTTGGAAATCCAAATATGTCAATCATTGGCCACATCACAGATAAAAACTCTGGAGTAAATTTTGTTGATAAACAAGGAGTTGTGATTGATTTGAAGGCTCAAGGGTGGAATCATTTTAGTTAAATTTATAGCCCAAACTAAAGCGAATGCCGTAAAACCAAGGATGATGGGCATATCCTTTCTGTTTTTGAAAGCTGGAATTTAATTGATAGAAGTAATCACCTGCAATGCCGAAAGTAAGATTCGAAATGCTGTATCTTAGTCCAAACGTTGAAACTGAGGCAAGTGTAAATAAATTGGTGTAATTCTCCTTTTTGAAATTTGTACTAGTTTCCTCATCTCCAATTTTTACAGTTTCACTTCTTTTGTAAGAATACAGCATTTGTGCTTGAATTCCTGTCGAAGCGAAAATTTGCACTTTTGTTTTTGTTTCAATCCCAATTTTTATTGGCAAAGCGAGATGCGTGTACTTTGTTGTATAAGAAAGTGATGTATCACTTATAAAGTTGTAATTTTCACCATAAATTTGGTGTCCAATTCCAAAACTAGCAAAGAAATTTTTCTTCAAGGGACTTTGTAATTCGAGGTAAAAATTGGAAGTTTTTTGTGAAGTTTCGTCCTTTTTAAAAGAATAATTATCTTCAAAATCTGGATCGATAATTTTGAAATTTCGGAAACTTTCTCCGTATATATAAGAGAAATTGACAAGATTGTTTTTTTCACCTTCACCAATAATTTTTTTTGGTTTTTCCTTAGTTTTTGTTCCTTTCTGTTTCGTTTTTCCCGATTCAATTTGAGCGCTGACCGAAAAGCAAAAACTTAAGCTCAAAAACAATATAATGATGTAATTTTTCATATGTTTTTAATTTGATTATCTTATGTCATATGGAATCGCCAAATTGAATTTAGCTTCGCAGTTGCTGATTTTCGTCATGGCTTATTTCATAAAATAAATTGCATTGAAGCCCAAAAATACGATAATTATTCTTTATTAAAAATTGGTTTCTACTATTATTCCATTATTTTTGTAAAAAATTTAGGCTATGTCAAATCATTCATGGAAAATCGACGGGGAAAAAGAAATTTCTAACAAACAGGCTTCAGTCGTTTGGGAAAATGATTGCTTTTTTACCATAAATTTTAAAAATCAACAATTTCATGGAGAAGTGATGGAAGAGCAGCTAGAAAATAGAAGCTTAAAAATCAAAGTAAATCACCGTGAATTTTTGATTTCTAAAGAGGGGCCACTAGATAAATTGATTGAAGAATTAGGTTTAAATAAAGTTAAACTAAGAAAATTAAAGCAACTTAAATCTCCAATGCCTGGAAGGATTGTGTCCGTTGCAGTAAATATTGGCCAAGAAGTAGAATTGGGACAAGAACTACTAACGCTTGAAGCAATGAAAATGGAAAACGTTTTAAAATCCGATGGTGTCGGAATTGTGAAATCCATTGACATTAGTCCAAGCGATGTAGTTGATAAAGGTGCTGTTTTAATTACCTTTGAATAAATACTCTTTGTAATACCAGTTTGTGTGGAGCTTGACCAAATTCTTTCAAGCACCATTCTTTAAGTTTGATTAAGTCTTCTTTATTTTCAATCCAAGAAATTGCTTTTTTTAGTTCTTTATGAAATAAATTGACATCAAAACTTACGGTCTTAAGGATTTTTTTACTCAATTCTAACATAATCTTCGGTTTTAATTTTTACTAAATTACTAAATTCAAATAAAATATAAAACAGAAAAAATGTTAAATTATTTTATGACTATTTGAATTAATTTCTTAATCAAGTATTGGCTTGCCATTTAAGTCAAATTTGAAAACTTCCTTACCGATATAAGCTGTACGAACTCCTTTGTTAGGCCAAGTCTCTATTTCATCGTATTTTAGTTCGATCACAATCTCTCCTTTTTCGTTAATGAATCCCCATTTTCCATTTTTCTTAACGGCAGCCAAACCATCATAAAACGATCTTGTTTCATTGTAAATTGGCTCTATAATTATTTCACCTTTCGTATTTAAAAATCCTTGTAATGGTCCTTTTGTAAAACACATTTTGTTCTCTCTAGCCATTTCAATGTGTTGAAATTCTAATGGAATAACAACATTTCCTTTTTTATCAATAACTCCATACTTCCCTCCTGTATAACTAGAGCTATATGCATTTTCTTTAGACCATTTACCTCCACTACTTACCACAGCAACATCGCAAGAAAACTCCTTTGCATAATCAAATTCAAATTTTGTGATTTCATTTCTTAAAGAGTCTAAAAATCCGTATTTCCCTCCCAAAACAACAAGAATCATCCCATTGGTTTTAGTCCATTCTTTCTCGTATTTCTTCAGTTTTACCCCAAGTTTGTTGATGAGAAAAGTAGAGTCATTGATGGTCACTTTTGCTACTTTATTATAAAAACTTTCTGCACGGTCAAATTGAAATGGGATTTTAAGTTCTCCTTTTTCATTAATGTAGCCATATTTTGCATCTTTTTTTACAAATGCCATGTTATCATTGAAGGAACCAATTTCATCGTAAATAATTTTTTGCTTTTGCACATCAAACACACTCCATGTTCCTCCTTTAGTGCAGGGACAATTTTCATTCCATTTGGCACCAATATTTACTTTAATGAGACCAATAGAATTAGTGATTTCTATACCATCGTATTTTAATGGTACAACAACTTTCCCTTGCTTATCTATCGCACCCCATTTTCCACCAGCAAAACCAATTTCATTCTCTGCACCACCAAGATTAACTCTTGCTAGACCAAACTCAAAATGTTCAACTTTGTCGTAAATTGCTGGAATAATTACCTTCCCACTGGGGTCAATATAACCATATTTATTTCCTTTTTTAAACAAAGCTCGGTCTTCTGCAAAACCGCCTGCATACTCTAAATTGCAGGGAACAATTTCCTTACCACTTGAATCAATGTAACCGAAAAAGAAATTTTTAAAAACAGCAGCTTTTCCTTCAGAAAATGTAGAGACAAACTCATAGTTAGTTTGAATAACTTTCTTAGATACAAGGTTGAGAAAAGAATATGTTTTATCTTTTGCTCTGATCCACAATAAGGAGTCGCTTGAGTATTCTTCGTGAATAAAATCTGCTTTAATTGGGAAAATCTCTTCTCCTGCGTAATTAAACACTCCATAATTATCGCCCATTTTTATTCGAACAAAATTTTTTGTGTAATTTGGATTTAATTGATAAGTTTGATAATTTTTATTTAATGGAAGATCCTTTTTTAATTTCCCAATCCAATCGTATTTTGGTTCAATTAATATTTTTCCATCTTCAGCCCTCAATCCATATTTCCCGTTTTGATCTTCAAAAATTTCTTGCGAAAACAATTGAGGAATAAAGATTAATAATGTTAAAATAAAGACAAAATAATTTGAAGCGGACTTGATTGTTTTTTTCATAACTTTTATTTTTTTCAAAGTTAGCAGAAAATTCACGAAGCATAATAAGTAAAAATACGTATCTTTTCAATGAAAAACAAAAAAGCTGCTCAACTTTCGTCAAACAGCTTGATCTTTCAATATTATCTCTTTCGATCCATTAATTTTCTATTTTTAAACCTTTAGTGTTAATGAAAAAATCTTCTCCTTTCAAAGAAACTAGAGCTTTACCACGAATAAAACCAGATGCACTTTCATATTTAAATGGAATAGAAATTTTACCCAATGTATCAAAATAAGCAGTTTTACCATTTTTACTAACAGGTAAAAGTCCATTTGAAAATGCTGTTGAAGCCATGTCATATTCGCAAG
>CAZHLZ010000259.1:0-5592 GCA_964532475.1 uncultured Chitinophaga sp. | reverse complement strand
TGGAAAGAACAACTTGCAACTGTTTTTAATCGTGGCTTTTGGGATGGTTATTACCTCGGTCGTGAAATGGGTGAATGGAGTGATGATGCAGGTTCAAAAGCAACTAAACGTAAGGTGTATATCGGAAAGGGAATGAAATATTATGAAAACGCACAAATTGGCGAGTTCTTAATTGAAGCACAGGGAGTGAAAGTCGGAGATGAACTAATCATTACTGGTCCAACGACGGGTGTTATTGAAAGTGTGCTCACTGAAATGCGTGTTGATAACATTCCCACCGATTTGGTAAAACGTGGAACAACAATCACCTTTCCAGTTTCCGAAAAAATTCGACCTTCTGATAAATTGTACAAATTAGTTCCTGCTGACTGAATCATGATTCGAATTTTACAACATCGACATAAATGTATTGGCTGCAATGCCTGCGTAGAAGCAGATAAATATCGTTGGCGAATTTCTAAAAAAGATGGGAAAAGCACGCTGATTGGCGGAACAGAAAATAAGGGGTGGTTTTCAACAATTGTTGAGGACGATGAATTAGATTTTATCAAAGCAGCTGAAAAACATTGTCCCGTCAATATAATTAGACATTCGAAACTTTAAGTTTTTTCTAAAACAACTCCTTGATATTTGTCGTAAATAATTTAACAGCGATTGCTAAAAGAATAATTCCAAATACCTTTTTCAAAATGGCAATTCCTCCTTCGCCTAATAAATGCTCAATTTTTTTGCTTAGCCTAAGTACAACGTAAACAATTACGATGTTGATTAAAATGGCAATTACAATGTTTATGTATTCAAATTCTGCGCGTAAAGAAATTAAGGTCGTCATCGTTCCAGCTCCAGCCAAGATTGGGAAAGCCAAAGGTACGATACTCGCTGTTTTTCCTGTTGTTTGATCTTTGAATAAATTTACTCCCAAAATCATTTCAGCACTTAGGGCAAAAAGTAAGATTGAACCTGCAACGGCAAAAGATTCAATGTTTACGCCAAATAATTTTAGTACACTTTCACCAAAAATCAAAAAACCAATCATGATACCCAAAGCCACTAAACTTGCTTGTTTGGAATTTATTTCACCCGTTTTTTCTTTGATTTTTAAGATGGTAGGAATGGATCCAATTACATCTATTACAGCAAATAAAACGATGGTTGCTTTTAGCATTTCATTAATGTCAAAACCAGCAAAGAACTTAAACATGTCTATTTATTATTTTATTATTATTTTCGGCAAAATTACTTAATTTTATAGCAGTAAATCGTTAAAAATGGCTAAAAAGACACTCTTTTGTTTATTCATGTTGGTTACCTTAGTTTCTCATTCACAAATAGAGGAGGGAAGACGTATCACAAAGGAACTTTGTTCAGAGAAATATTTTGGGCGTGGATACATAAAATCAGGGGATTCATTGGCTGCTGAATTTTTAGCTTCTGAATTTGAAAAAAGAGGATTAAAAAAACTAAAAAAATCTTGGTTTCAAAGTTACAATTTTGATGTGAATACCTTTCCGGGAAAAATGAGTTTGAAATTTGATAACAAAGAATTAATTCCAGGAAAAGATTTTATGGTGGATCCAGCTTCTGGTTCAAGTAAACAAGCTTTGAAATATAAAATTGTTAGTAGAAAAGATTTAAGAAATCCGAACAACATAACAGCAGTTTTAAGTGAAGTTCAGAAGGATATTTCTTGGAATGCTGTTGTTTTTGATTGCACGGATATGGCCAAAGATACCTTAAATGAGATCAAGATTTTTTCGGAGTATTATTTAAGAAATGTGGATGTGATTATTGTTACCAATGAAAAATTCACCTTTTCAGTGGCTAGTAAGCAACACAATCATGCACTAATTTTCCTTCAAAGTGCTGCTTTTGAAAAGGGGCCATTAATTCAAACGAATATTGAGGCAAAATTGGTAAAAAACCACGAAGCTAGAAATGTAATGGCTATGCTGCCAGCAAAAAATAGAACTAAAAAAACACTTATTGTGAGTGCTCATTACGATCATTTGGGTGGAATGGGTGATGCCACTTTTTTCCCTGGAGGAAACGATAATGCGAGTGGAACCTCCATGTTATTTGCTTTGGCAGATGAATTCAAGGAGAAGCCTTTGAATTATAACATTTTATTTATTGCTTTTTCTGGAGAAGAAGCGGGATTATTGGGGTCAAAATATTTTGTTGAAAATCCGAGGATAAAACTAAAACACATTCAATTTGTTCAAAATCTGGATATTATGGGAAGTGGAGAAGAAGGAATTACTATTGTAAACGCTACAAAATTCCCAGATTTTTTTGAAAAAATCAATCAAATTAATGAAAGTGAGAAACTGCTTCAAACTATAAAAAAACGTGGTGAGGCAGCAAATTCTGATCATTATTGGTTCACGATAAAAAATATTCCTTCGTTTTTCATTTACACCATGGGACCAAATAAAAACTACCACGATGTTTTTGATAACTTCGAAGCGCTCAGTTTCAGCGAATACAATGATTTGGTTCGACTTGTTGCGGAGTTTTTAAGAAAAATTTAATGGAAAAGGAATAATAACCGAATATTACTTCAAAACCCAAGCAGAAATCTGGATTTTTTCCAGTTCTTTTACAAGTTGATTTGCTTCTGTACCTGAATTGGTAGAACCAGCAGATACGCGAATTAATCCGTTTTCTAATTCTGATGAACTAGCAGAAAAACCTGAGTTTTTTAGTTTCTGAATCAAATCGTTCGCATTATTTTGATTGCTAAAACTTCCAACGATTACTTGAATTGAACCTTTTTTTGAAGGTAAAATGATTTTTTCAGATTTTTCAATTGGAGTTATTTCAGATTTTATAATATTCGATTTGTCTTCAATTATTTCATCAGAAACTAGATTTTGTTCCTTAAGTTTAACAAAAAATACTTCTTCATCAATTTCCATGGAATAAGTGCTCACGTCTTGCGGCAAGGATTTTATTTCTTGGTCAAAATCTTTCGTAGCTGGAATAACTGTAAATTGAGTCTTAAAGTTTCCCTTCAAATAGTTCCCTTTTTCTGTTTTGTGAAATGGATTAAAGTCTATGACTGAAATAATTCCAGACTCCAAAACATCTGTTTTCATCGGAATCCATACAGAATAAAAAGCGATAGGTAAAATACATGCCGCTGCTGCAACATATTTGAGAATTTTTTTAGTCGAAAACTTTGAATCAAGACGAATGGTTTTTGGTCTTTCTTGGGTACCTTTTTCTTTAGTAGAACTTGTTTTTATTAAGTTCGGGAAAAGTTCGATAATAGGACTTTCAATCTCAATTGTTTTTTCAGTTTGTATTTCTTCTTTAATAGCAACTGGTTCAATAACTGGAATTTCTCTTGCAGTTATAGTTTTTTCAGCTTGGAAACTCACTTGACCCATTCCAAAGGAATCCATCAAGAGGTTAAAAAAGCGATCTTGCTCAAAGCAAATATTCTTTTCGTTATCCAAAAATAAAAAGCCTACATTTTCAATTGAAACCCTTTTACCTTCAGCGAGTTCAGCATTCCAAATATTTACCTTTTCATCCAGTGCCTCAAGTGCTAAATCATAATTAAGTTTGTTTGCTTGAGCAAAAGTCATGCACAACAAACCATCGTTATTTATTAATTGCTTGTTAAATAAAATGGCTTTTTGAGGAGGTAAAACTGTTCCTTTCGAAAAATCAATAGCAGCAGCTTTTTGAGAGGCAATAAATCCTCCAAATTTGGGAATTACAACGCAATTATTGCGCAATAAAAGCTCTGCTATAATTGATTCTATTTGCATTTCTAATGAAAAAGTATTGAACTCGGTTTGTAAATACGCAAAATTATAAAAAAGGTTGCATTAATTCGCCATTTCACTCATGAATTTAATGCGCATCAGTCTTAATTCTTCTTCGGTATAATCTCCATCAAATTCATGGTATGCGGCAATTAAATCATCCGTTTCAGCTTCCTTGAAATAATCGTAAATTTCTTCTTGATTATCAGGGTCCAAAATATCATCAATGTAATAATTGATATTTACTCGTGTTCCAGAGGAAACAATCATTTCAATTTCTTCAATTACTTCGTCTAGTGATTTTCCTTGCGCTTTTCCAATATCTTCCAAAGGTAATTTACGGTCAATATTTTGAATCAATTGAACTTTTAGACCAGATTTATTAATCAAAGATTTTACTACCAAATCTTGTGGTCGGTCAATGTCATTTTCCTCTACATATTGTTTAATCAAAGCCAAAAATGGAGCACCATATCGAGCAGCTTTTCCTGTTCCAACTCCTTGAATGCTTGTTAACTCATCCATCGTAATTGGATATTGCAAGCACATATCTTTTAAAGATGGTTCTTGGAAAATTACGAAAGGTGGAATTTTTTTCTGCTTAGAAATTGATTTTCGCATGTCAATCAACAAATCATATAGTACTTCGTCGAAAGCACCACCTTTTCCTGTTGTGATGATTCCATCTTCTTCATCAGTTCCAGAAAAATCGTGTTCTTTAATTAACATGAATGAAAAAGGATTAGCAATAAATTCATGACCTTTTTCAGTCATCTTTATTGTTCCATACGTCTCAATATCTTTGGTGATAAAACCTCCAACCAAACTTTGACGAATAACTGCATTCCAGAAATGTTCATCTCTTTCTTTGCCTTTTCCAAATAATGGATGCTTATCGTGTTTGTAGTTTTTTATGTCAGCTGTTACATTTCCTGCGGTAAAAGCGCACAAATGTTTTGCTTTTTGTTGTTCTTCTAAGGCAACAACACTTTCGAGTAAAATTTTAACAAAATCTTTTCCTTCTAGTTTTTCACGTGGATGCTTGCAATTATCACACATGGTGTTGCAATTTTTCTCGTCAAAAAATTCTCCAAAATAATGTAAAATATATTTTCTTCTACAAACGGAAGTCTCTGAATAGGAAACCATTTCATTAAGTAGTTGTTTTCCAATCTCTTGTTCCGCAACAGGTTTTCCTTGAAGAAATTTCTCTAATTTTTCAATGTCTTTGTAAGAATAGAAAACAACACATTCACCTTCACCACCATCTCTTCCAGCTCTTCCAGTTTCTTGGTAGTAACTTTCTACTGATTTTGGAATATCGTGGTGAATAACGAAACGCACATCTGGTTTATCAATTCCCATTCCAAATGCGATGGTTGCAACGATTACACTTGCTTCTTCCATCAAGAACATATCTTGGTGTTTTCCACGTGTATTTGCATCTAAACCAGCGTGATAGGGGAGGGCATTGATACCATTAACGTTCAGTAATTCTGCTAATTCTTCAACTTTTTTTCTACTTAGGCAGTATATGATCCCTGATTTCCCAGGTTTATTTCTGATGTATTTGATGATTTCCTTTTCAACATCTTTTTTCGGACGAATTTCGTAATACAAATTATCTCTATTAAAAGAATCCTTGTAAACGGTCGCGTCCAACATATTCAAGTTTTTTTGAATATCAAATTGAACTTTAGGAGTTGCAGTTGCTGTTAAGGCAATGATTGGAACGTTTGAAATCTTCTCAAAAATTTCTCGCAATCTTCTGTATTCTGGTCTGAAATCGTGTCCCCATTCTGAAATACAATGTGCT
>CAZHLZ010000258.1:0-5607 GCA_964532475.1 uncultured Chitinophaga sp. | reverse complement strand
TGGTTCACACACCATCATAGAGTTGCTTGAGAAGACAAGTTTCGAAGTTATTTCTATTGATAACTATTCCAATTCATCAGAAAAAACATACGACAGAATTGAAAGAATTACTGGCAAAAGGGTAAAATATTATGATGTCGATTTATGTGATATAACTGAAATAGAAAAAGTTTTTCAGGCAGAAAACAACATTGTAGGAATCATACATTTTGCAGCGTTTAAGGCTGTCCCCGAATCTGTGGCAAATCCTTATAAATATTACCACAACAATATTAATTCTTTGTTAAATGTTTTGCAATTATGTTTAAAATATAAAGTGGATAATTTTATTTTCTCGTCTTCATGTTCTGTTTATGGTAATATTGATCAATTGCCAGTTTCTGAGAATACACCATTAAATAAGGCGATAAGTCCTTATGCTTACACCAAACAAATTGGTGAACAAATTTTAAAAGATTACACAAATATACATCCGGCACTTAATGTCATTGCCTTGCGTTATTTTAATCCTGCAGGAGCACATGTTTCCGGTTTAAACGGTGAAGATCCGATAAACGCACCAACAAGTTTAGTTCCGGTTATTACACATACAGCAATTGGGAAAAGACAAGAAATGTTTGTTCACGGAACTGATTATGATACAAGAGATGGTTCATGTATTCGTGATTACGTGCATGTAACAGATATTGCCAATGCACATATATTGTCCTTGGAACACTTGATCAACAAAAAGCAAAAAACAAATTTTGATATCATCAACCTCGGCACAGGAAATGGTGTTTCAGTTTTTGAAGCAATTGAATCATTTGAAAGGGTTACAGGTCAAAAATTAAATTATAAAGTTGGACCAAGACGCGAAGGCGATGTGGATGGAATTTATACCGTTACCAAAAAGTCTCAAGAGATTTTAAATTGGAAGCCTAAACATTCATTGGATGAAATGATGGGGAGTGCTTGGGAGTGGGAGAGAAAATGTAAGTGATGAAGGTTATTGAATTAGGTCCTTATGAATTAATAATTTGGTTATTTTATATAGCAATTGGTGCTTTGATTTTATATTTGTATAAATCTTTTAATTCCCATAAGACGTTTCCGTATTTACTTCCTGGTTTTTTTTTAAAAGTGATTGGTGGTTTTATTTTTGCCATGGTTTACATTTTTTATTACCGAGGAACTGGAGATACAATTGAATATTTTTTTGGTTCAAAGCAACTTGCAAATTATTTTTGGCAAAAACCGAGTTTTTATTTTCAATTAATGAATTCTTCATCTCTAGAGGCACAAGAGTTATTAAGAAGAGCTAATGATTTTATTCGGTTTAGTTTAACTGAGGAGGAGTGGTTTATGATAAAAGTTATTTCGCCTCTAAATGTATTAAGTTTAAGAACCTATTTGGGGATTACATTTTTCATGTCTTTTATTGCCTTTATTGGTTCTTATAAAATGTTTCAATTGATGATAGACATTATGGGCGATAAATATAAAGGTGTAATTTTTGTGATAAATTTCCTTGTGCCATCCGTGTTATTTTGGGGGAGTGGATTACTTAAGGATACAATTACTTTGGCTAGTTTTTCTTTTTTGGTATTTTTCCTTTATCAAATTTTGATTAAAAATAAATTTAAATTGGTAAATATCATTTTTCTGGTAATATTTTCGTTCGTAATTTTTAAACTCAAAGCTTATATTTTGATTTGTTTATTGATTTGGATCTTAATTACTATGTTTTTGGTTTTTATTAACAAAAGTTCTAATCCAATTATTAAGTTTTTATTATTTCCATATTTAATTGCAGTTGTATTTGGATTTGGATTTTTTGGTTTACAAATTTTATTGAGCCAATCTGACGATTATAGATCTGATAATATTCTAAAAAAGATAGAAGGTTTTCAATCTTATCATTCAACCTTAGGAGGGTCAGTTTATTCCTTAGGAGAAATTGAATATACTGAAATGGGATTACTCAAAAAAATGCCAGCAGCAATAAATGTAACATTATTTCGTCCTTATCCATGGGAGGCAAATACGTTTATGGTTTTAATAAATAGTTTAGAAAGTGTGTTTTTATTCTTTTTCATACTTTATGTTTTATTTAAATTTAAATTTTCATTTTTTTCGATCCTTAAAACGAATTCATTTTTGATTGGTGGGTTTATATTTATTTTAATATTTGCATTTTTTATAGGGATTTCTTCTTATAATTTTGGAGCGTTATCAAGATTTAAATTACCAATAGTGGGTTTGTTTTTTTTTATTTTATACTATATTTACATTCGCAAAAAAGAAAAATATGTCAGTGGACTTAAATAATCAATCAATTTTAATTACTGGAGGAACCGGTTCCTTAGGGAAGGAGTTGGTGAAAACCATTTTAAAAAAGTGGCCAGATGTAAAAAGACTCGTTGTTTATTCAAGAGATGAACAAAAACAATTTCAAATGGCTCAAGAATTTCCAGATTCTATTTATCCAGCCATGAGATATTTTATTGGAGATGTGCGTGATTTTGCTAGATTGAAAAGAGCATTATATGGAATTGATTTTGTTATTCATGCTGCTGCTATGAAACATGTCCACATAGCTGAATATAATCCAGATGAATGTGTAAAAACCAATATTGGTGGAGCTGAGAATGTGATTAATGCTTGTCTAGAAACTAATGTGTCAAGGGTTGTAGCTCTTTCAACTGATAAAGCTTGCGCTCCTATTAATTTATATGGTGCAACAAAATTAACTTCTGATAAACTTTTTGTTGCAGCTAATAATATTAAAGGAACAAAAAATATTAATTTTTCTGTTGTAAGATATGGTAATGTAATGGGTTCAAATGGTTCTGTAATGCCATTTTTTATGCAAAGGAAAAAATCTGGAGTTTTGCCAATCACCGATCCAAATATGACAAGATTTAATATAAGCATATCGGAAGGTGTTGATATGGTTTTACATGCATTAGGACATGCCTGGGGAGGAGAATTGTTTGTCCCAAAGATTCCTTCGTATAGAATTATTGATGTTGCTGCAGCAATTGGTCCAGATTGTGAACAAAAAATAGTTGGAATTCGACCTGGTGAAAAAGTACATGAAGAAATGATAACAAGTTCTGACTCTTTTACAACTTACGATTTAGGTAAATATTTTGTAATTTTACCTCAAGTTCCAAATTGGGATTTGGCTGAGTTTATTGCAAATAATAATGCTAAAAAAGTAGAAATTGGATTTTCATATAATTCTAAGGATAATTCTCATTTTTTGTCAATAGAAGATTTAAAAAAATTAATAACTGATAATTTGTTTTAATGAGAAAATACGATTGCTTGAATAGTACTGAGTGGCTTAATTCTTCAATTAAATTGGTTCCAATTCGTGATGAAGATAAGTATGAAATCATGAGGTGGAGAAATCAACAGATTTATCATTTAAGACAATCAAAAATTTTAACAAAAGAAGACCAAGATAAATATTTTCAGAGTGAAGTTGCAAATTTATTTGAACAAGAAAAACCACCTCAACTTTTATTTTCTTTTCTAGAAAACGATATTTGTGTCGGTTACGGAGGTTTGGTTCACATCAACTGGATAGACAAACATGCTGAAATTTCCTTTGTAATGAATACCGAATTGGAAAAAGATTATTTTAAACCTTATTGGAAAAAATTTTTAAAATTGATTGAAAAAGTAGCCTTTCAAGATTTGAAATTTCATAAAATTTTCACCTATGCCTATGACTTAAGGCAAAATCTTTTTTTGGTATTAGAAGAAAGTAACTTTATTAAGGAAGCTCAATTTCAAGAACATTGTGTTTTTAATTCAACTTTTTTGGATGTTTTTATTCATTCAAAAGTAAATAAGAATTTGTCAAACTTAAGCTTGCGGAATGCCAAAATAGGCGACCTTGAAATTTTGTATAATTGGGTAAATGAAAAATCAGTTAGAGAAAATTCTTTAAATTCAAATCCAATTGATTTTTTAGATCATGTCTCTTGGTTTTCGAGAAAAATTGAAGATATTAATTGTAGAATTTATATTTTAGAGAAAAATAAAATTTCTTTAGGACAGATTCGAATTGATTTCATAAATGGTTATTGGGAAATTGATTACTCGATATCAAAGGATCAAAGAGGATTAGGTTATGGGAAAAAAATTATTGAACTTTTAATTTCAAAAAGTAAAAATAAAAACCTAAAAGCTATTGTTAAAAAAGAAAATAATATTTCAAGTTCAATTTTTATTTCTCTAGGTTTTAAAGAAATAATGAAAAGTGATAACTGTTTTAACACCTATATATTACAACAAAGTGAGCAATAATTACATAATTCTTTCCGAAAAGAAATGGAATAAAGATTTAGCAGAAAATCTAAGTAAGTATTTTAAAAATGATAATTGGATTTATATTAATTCTAAATGCGAATTTACGATTGAAAAAATCGATAAAATTACACCTAAAATAATATTTATTCCTCATTGGTCATATCTAATTCCAGAATCAATTTTTGTTAAATATGAATGTATAGTTTTTCATATGACTGATCTTCCTTATGGAAGAGGGGGGAGTCCACTTCAAAATTTAATAGTTAGAAAATTTAAAGAGACAAAAATAAGTGCAATTAAGGTTGAAAGAGAAATAGATGCGGGTGATATTTACTTAAAAAAGCAATTAAGCCTTGATGGATCGGCTGAGGAAATTTTTTTTAGAGCTTCACAAGTTATTTATGAAATGATTTTAGAAATCATAGAAAAAAAATTAAATTCCTATCCACAAACTGGGGAACCTTATATTTTTGAAAGAAGAAAAGAAAAAATGAGTGATATTTCTGAATTAACTTCAATTGATGAAATTTATGACTATATTCGTATGTTAGATGCAGAAGGCTATCCCAATGCATTTTTCGAAAACAAATATTTTAAATTTGAATTTTTTAATGCAAAACAAACTGATCAAACAATAATTGCGAATGTTAGAATATTTAAGAAATAAAAAAATACTAATTGTGGTAGCACACCCTGATGATGAAATTTTGGGTTTAGGCGCAACTATGAACAATCTTATATTAAATTATAATATAAAATCAAAAGTAATTATTTTAGGTGAAGGTATTACATCACGTTCAGAGACTAGAGACCCAATTAAATGGGAGAATGAATTAAGAGTTCATAAAAATAATATTGAAGAAGCAAGAAAAGAAATAGGATATCACTTCGTTAGTACATATGATTTTCCTGATAATAGATTTGACACTGTTGCATTACTAGATATAATTAAGGTAATTGAAATTGAAAAGAATATTTTTTTGCCGGACGTCATTTTCACGCACCATGGTGGTGATGTTAATATAGATCATCAAAGGACTTTTGAAGCCGTTTTAACTGCTTGTCGTCCTATGGAAAATGAAAGTGTGAAGTCCATAATTACTTTTGAAACAGCTTCTGGAACGGAGTGGAGAGCTAACTCAGATCCCAAACATTTCTTACCAAATTTTTTTATTTCAGTTAGTGAATCAAATTTAAGTTCAAAAATTAAGGCAATGGAGAATTATGAATTTGAACGAAGATCATATCCTCACCCAAGATCACCAGAAGCATTAAGGATTCAAGCTCAGCGTTGGGGTGTTG
>CAZHLZ010000257.1:0-5619 GCA_964532475.1 uncultured Chitinophaga sp. | reverse complement strand
CCCACGTACTGGGCTTAAATTTTGGGCTTTTTTCTGCTAGTTCCCTAAATGTTAGGCGTAATAAACCAGACCCAATATGTACGATTATATTACTTTACAGGCTGATTCGGAATATTCCAACAATATAGACGTTGATCAATTGAAAAATTTACTTCTTGATATTGATGGATTAAATATTAGCTCTAATGCATCAGGCATGTTACAATTAGGAAAATATAAAATTGTACTCCAAGGAATAAAATGTGATAGAAATGGCAATTACTCATTTGACAATGATTCTAGATTTAAAGAGATAAATATGATTGAAATCAATATACCTCAAGGTGCTGAATCTGAATTTGAAGATGAGATTCGACAATTAGCCAAAGACTTATCTATGAAGATTGGTTGGCAAATAGATTGGAGAGAATGAATAATACGTCATTATTAACCGCAGTTCGATTGTAAAATTGAAATTCAGATTGACATAAAAAACTGTTAGTCAAGGCGTTTAATCGAAGGTTTAGCGGGCTAAATCGAGATTGAACAACGCTGAATAACTGATTTTTATGCAAAGCATATTGTTATCCCACTGATAAACAACGATTTACTTCAAAACCCTTTCTTGATTTATCCCGATAAATCTTCAAAAGTGTTATTCGTAACTCATTGTTTCTAAGCGGTCTGAATCCAATTTTAATAATCGAACTGAGGTTACTAGTTTTTTCACTAAAGTAATAAACTTTGCCCAACTTTTCAATCAAATGAACATTTCTATTCTCTAAATGAAAATTTATTGATTTTCGATGAATTATTCTTAATTTGAGAATACTTTTTATTTTGAGAATTATTTCTCATTAATTTTCTCAAATGTCTTGCTGTTTTTTTCTAATTTGGATTTAATCTCCTTTAAATTTTTAGTGTTATCCGGATTTATGGTCATTAAACTATCCAAATTTTGAATAATTTCTTTGTTTGAATGATTAAACTCCAAAATTAGAGCTTCTTTTGTTTTCATTTTTTGACTAAAGCCTAAGTTCATCAAAGCAAACATCAAACCTCCACAAGCCATCATTAATACAGCATTGATGGTGGTATTGAAACGAATTTCTGGTCGACGAACCCTTGTAAAGTAGTAAAGTGGCACGTAAGCAAATACGAATGCTGCAGACCCAGAAATCATCATGATGTTGGCGAAAGGCCAGTGCATTAGTTTGAATAAAACTCCTGTAAATGCAATCATGGCAATTAGGAAGCCAAAACTTAAGACAATTTTATCGACTTGTTTTTCTTCGTCTTTGAATTTTAAGACAATCATCAGAGGTAAAAAAACCAAACTAAATAAAACTCCTCCTAAAATGATTGAAATACTAGCACCAGGTAGATGGAAGACCTTTAATGTTGCACCTAGGATTGTAAATAAAGCAGATACAATTCCCGTTATTTTTAATGTGTTTCTCATGGCATAATAATTTTTAAACGTTAGTAAATTTTCCGTTTCAACTTGCAGTTCTTTCAATTCTTTTTTGAAAAAACGGGGCAGAATTTGTCTGTAAAACTTATAAAAGTCTTCATTTACAGGCATTTCATGTTCAATGATACAACAAATGTGATCCAGTAGGTTGTTTTGCAGATCTTCAATAACAACCCCATTTGCCTTTATATCATTTATTATGAAATCTAATTCTTCATCACTAATATTACGCATTACTTACTTGTGGTTCAATGTCTAACAAAAATTTCATTGTACGGATGAAATCGATAAATTCATTTACTTTTTCTGTGGCAGAAACTGTTCCCTGCTCCGTAATCGTATAATACTTGCGAACTCGTTTTCCAATGTACTCTTCCTCAGTTGCTAGTTCTCCGTTTTTTTCTAGCGCATGTAAAGTTGGATACAAAGCTCCTTCAGTAATTTGAATTTTTCCTCCTGTCATGTCCTTTACCGTTTGGGTAATCTCGTAACCATACATTCTGCCTTTCTCTTTTAGAAGGTTTAAAATGATGGTTTTTAGTGTTCCTTTTATAAGTTCTGATGTATACATAGGACAAAGATACATAAGTTTCTTAAGTATTCCAAATTTTTACCTAAGATTCTTAGGTAATATTTTATAAAAACCTAAATTTCAATTATTTATATGAAAAAGATAATTAAAATAATTCCAAGGGCACATATAAAAGCATCTAAAATAATGGAAAATATAAATTTTTGGATGTGTTTTATGAAGAAATATATGAAAACTACATTGACTAAAAACAGGGAAATAATTCCGATTTTTAAATCTACATTTAGAAAGGAAACACTCGTTGAAAACATTCCAAGAATTAAAAGAAAATAATTAAAAAAGATACTTTTTTTAATTCCAAAGAGTTGAGGAAAGGTTTTTAATGTTCGATCGTCTATTTTTCTTTCTTTGATATCGAAAATCAAAATGTTAGAGAAAAGTAGACAAAATAAAGTGAAGTTTAAATTAGGTGAACTTCCATTTGTCTCAATAGAAGGAATAAGTGCCACAACAAACAGCCAAACAAGGCTAACAAAAAGGCTCTTGAGATAGGGAATTCTTCGAACATTTAAGTTCCTAATTGGCAAAACATAAAAGAAACTCAAAATAAATAAGGAGCCAATGAGAATAGAACTGAAAAACGACAATTCACTTTCGAGTAAAAAAAATAGGCTAAAAAGAGAACTAATAAGAAGAACTAATTTTGGAAAAATACCTTTGAAACTTATTCTAGCTAAAGCATAAATGAAAACTGTGGCGAAAAATACACTCAGAGCAAAAGGAAATCTTTGTTCAAAGGAAATAAATCTACCATAGCCTAAAGTTAAAATAAATGCACAAATTGAAATCCAAAAAATTGAAATCCAATCAAGAATTAATTGCTTTTTGAACTTCTTCAACGGTGATGTTTTGAATACATTTACAAACTTTTCCTTTTTTACACGCTTCGCAATCTGCGTCATAAACTAAATATTGACTTCCGTTTCCTAAGGCTTTCCATCTTCCTGGATGAATTGGTCTTCTGGAAGAAAACAATCCTATCGCCTTGATGTTCAAAATTCCTGCGAGGTGCAAAGGTCCGGTGCTACATGCTACTAAAGCTTTACTTTGAGCTATGAAAACGATTAATTCTTGCAAAGTCATTTTACCAGTCAAATCAAAACAATTTTCATTTTTTGGAATTAACTTTCGAAATTGTTCTCCTTCATTTTCTGTTCCCGTGAAGACAACTTTTTCGCCCTGAAGGATTAATTTATACGCTAAGTTAATATACTTTTCGATTGGCCATTCCAAGGCGCTTCCTTGTGATTTTGGGTGCAAAATGATTGCGTTTTTTATGGAAAAGAAATCCTTATCGGTAATAATTTCTGGCAATCGGATACTCGAAACAAGTTTGTTTTCTATTTCTTCAAGTAAAGGAATTCTTTCAAATCCGAATGGTTTCAATAACTCAAAATTTAGTTGCGATTCATGTAAATCTGAATTTTTCCTCGTAAAGTTTAAGCGCACATTGCAAGTCAATAAATGAAATGCTCGGTGTGAAGTCCCAATTCTTACTGGAATTTTCGCTTTTTTCATTAAACTAGCAATTTCCTTTTTCGGGAAAACGTGCAAACAAACATCAATGTGTTTAGATTTAATCAATTGAATTTTATCCACTAAAGGAAGATTTTCTATTTCTTTCCACGAGATAATTTCATCAATTTGCGGCAGCAAGGAAATTACTGCATGCGTATATGTATTTCCTAAAAAAATAATTTTACAAGTTGGAAATTTTTCCTTTATGTAAACACAAAGTGGTAAACTCAAAACCACATCTCCGATACTGTCTGTGCGACTTATCAAAATTGTTTTGTGATTTAAATCTACTAATGATTGCATTTATTTTTGTTTATAATACAAAAGTATAAATAAATGTCTACTTTCCTACAAAAACAAAATGGGAAATTAGTTTGATATTTTGTTAGTCAGAATCATTGCAATTCTATTTCGCCAACCAAAATTAAAGTTTGTTTAGATGCAGCTTGTTCGGCTGATTTTTTGGAATTTCCAACACCACGTCCGTATTCTTGACCATTGATGCAAACTTCAATTTCATATTCCCAATTTCCTTGCACATTATCTTCGCGGATAATATTAAACTCAAGTTTTAAATGAGATTTTTGACACCAAATAAACAGCCTTGATTTGAAATCAATTTCTTCTTCCAAAATTTTATTCAAATCGGCGTATTTTCTAAAAATATGGTGCGTAATTGATTTCTTTACCGCTTCAAATCCTCCGTCTAAATAAATTGCTCCAATTAATGCTTCGAATGCATTTCCCTCCAAGGTTGACAAGTTTATTGTTCTTCCCTTGTGATAACGAATTACATTTTTTAGTCCAATTGCTTCACCAATTTCAGCCAAGGTTTTTCTACTTACAACTTTTGATTTAATCTGAGTTAAATAACCTTCATCTTCATTTGGAAAACGAAGAAATAACAATTCGGCGATGACAGCATCCAAAATAGCATCACCTAAATATTCTAATCGTTCGTTGGAATATTGAATGTTGTTTTTTGTATTTGCTCCAGATAAAGATTTGTGCGTCAAGGCTTCATTAAAAAATTCTATGTTTATCGCACGATAACCAAAGCGTTTTATAATAAAACTGATTAGTTCTAAATCCTCTTCTGAACGATTTACCTTTTTAGAAAAAAAACGTTTTAACACATTTTGAATCTTTAGAATCAAGCTTTGAATTTCTTAACAATCACAGAAGTGTTGTGTCCACCAAAACCAAATGTATTGGAAAGGGCAACATTCACTGTACGTTTTTGTGCTGTATTGAATGTGAAATTTAATTTATTATCAATTTCAGGATCATCTGTGAAATGATTAATTGTTGGAGGAACAATATCGTGTTTCACGGCCATGATACAAGCAATCGCTTCAATGGCACCAGCTGCACCTAATAAGTGACCAGTCATTGATTTTGTAGAACTGATGTTTAAGTTGTAAGCATGCTCACCAAATACTTGAGTAATTGCTTTTGTTTCAGCGATATCACCAAGCGGAGTTGAAGTTCCATGTACATTTACATAATCAACATCAGTCGGATTCAATTCAGCATCACTTAAAGCTTCAATCATCACGTTTCTTGCACCAATTCCATCAGGATGAGGAGCAGTCATGTGATATGCATCGCCTGACATTCCGCCGCCAGCAACTTCAGCATAAATTTTAGCACCACGTTTGATTGCATGTTCGTATTCCTCAAGGATTAAGGCACCAGCACCTTCACCTAAAACGAAACCATCTCTATCAACATCAAAAGGACGAGAAGCAGTTTCAGGAGAATCGTTTCTCATTGAAAGCGCTCTTAAGGCGTTAAAACCACCCATTCCCATTTGATTTACAGCAGCTTCTGAACCACCAGTAACAATTGCGTTTGCTTTTCCTAAACGAATTAAGTTGAAAGCATCAATAATGGCATTTGTTGCTGAAGCACAAGCAGAAACTGTTACATAGTTTGGACCACGTAAACCGTATTTAATAGAAATATGACCCGCTGCGATGTCAGCAATCATTTTTGGAATAAAGAAAGGATTGAATTTTGGTGTTCCATCACCAGCGAAGAAATTTTCTGATTC
>CAZHLZ010000256.1:0-5680 GCA_964532475.1 uncultured Chitinophaga sp. | reverse complement strand
GGAATGAAGACTACCTTTGGAAAGTTTTAAATATAAAAGTGTGAGTTTGCCCTGATTGAACCACCTGAAAATTTGTATTATAAAATTTTTAAAATAAATGAAGTAAAATTAAATTGGTTTTATTACTCAACAATAACAACTGAGTCTCCAGATTTTGTAACAATTCAGAAAAAAAATTCAGGAGAAGATACAATATATAAAGGTAACAATTTACATAATATTTATTATGATTCAAGTAAATCTTTGATTTTTCAATTTGCGGGAAAACCAAGGGGAATTAATAAATTATATAGGCTAAAAACGATATACAAAATAAACTTTGTTATTGACACTAATCAAAATAATTTACAAATTGAAAGACCAGTAAGTTACAAACTGTAATTCATATAGCCTCGTGTTCTTATAACCGCTATTAAATCTCATAAAATTTTGAAAAACGTACTAGATTTCTGAATCTTGGCTTGTATCATAAACAGCTAATACATTAATTTTGTTTATTTCAACGATGTAATGAATTCCCAAGTTAAAATTTTTCAAAAATTGTATTAGGGCATTTTTGTAGTGAATCTGATATTTTAATGGGTTTTTTGGGATGAAATATAAATGGTCAACAAGTCAAAGGAATATTGAAGTAAAACCATCAATTTATTCATTACTTTAACTTGTTTTTGTCAACTTAAAGTGATTAACTTTTTTATGAATATGAAAAGTTCTTTTTAAGAAAAACTATAAAAACAATGAACAGATACTCAAAAAATAATTGTATTTTTGTTTTCAGTTATTATTGTCGGAATATATGTATAAGTCAATCATCATAGATCGCAAAAACCTAACACTCATGGGAGTACCGTTTAATGACCTTGAGACATTAGAAAATACAGCTAATGCAATTGGAAGCAACATGTTTGAAGGTTATGACCCTAGTCCAAAAGGAATTGCTCTAATTAGAGATTATGTAATTGGGAAAATTTCTTTTTCGGAATTTATTACCTTCGCAAAGGAAAATGCACATGTCTAACTCTTACAATTACATTGATCCAGATTATACCTACACAGACCAAAAGACAGGAATACTTAGAAATTTAGCTGACATAACAGACGAAAGTGTATTGCTTTTTGTTGAAAGTGGTGCTGTTACCAAACGAATGCAAGAACTTTATCTAAATCCAATAAAAATAAAAAACTCAAGCAGTTTATTTTTTATTCACAAGCATTTATTTCAAGACATTTACATTTGGGCAGGGAAAAAACGTAATGTAGAGATAAGTAAAGGGGGTAAACAGTTTTTTCCAACAAGTCATTTTGAAAAAGCTTTTCAATACATTGATAGTTTGATTATTGAATTCAAAACAACGTCTAAAAGCGACAAGGAGAAATTAGCTCAAAAATTAGCTGAAATTCTCGACAGTATAAATTATCTTCATCCTTTTAGAGAAGGAAACGGTCGTACTCAAAGAGAATTTATTCGTTTGCTTGCATTAGAAAAAGATTTGCGTTTAAATCTAAACCCACCAGACAATGAAAACATATATAGGCCTTATATGAACGGAACTATTAATAGTGAAGTAGATACACTTTCTAGCTTAATCTTTGAATTAATTCAATGAAAAATACGTAATTTTTCTTAGTGTCACTAATAAATAATTCCGTTTCTTTACTAAAATTAAAACCAATGAAGAGAATAATTTTCATACTACTAACAATTAGTTCCATCCATGCATATTCTCAAACGCCAGATATTCGTCAGCAAATTTTGAATTTTGCAGAGGAAAATTCGACCACAGGATATAAAATTTTGAGTGAGGTAAAGGATTGGGATTTTGAAAAATATCTTCATGGAAATACCCAACAAGAGAATATTCCCAAAACATTTGGAACCTGTGTCCACGAATCCCTGCACATGTATAACTCTAGATTAGCTGATATTTATTACAAATCTGGAGAATATCAAAAGTCGACTTTGTTTAAAGAATATCAAAAATATGAGAAACAAAATCGAATTACAATCATACGTAAAAGATCATATTTTATTTATCCTGACATCATAGTTAATGTTCCTTGTGCTAAAGTTTTCAATTCGAAGGAATTAAAAAAGTTTGTTTCAAAAGACACTAGAAAAAAGATTCATCGTTGGAATACGTACATTGGGGATGCTTCAGCTAGTGCTTCAAAAACGGAAGGAATTTTTGGAATTATGGAAGAATTTGATGGCTATTATCACGGAACAAAAGCGGATTATGAGTTGTATGACTACTATTTCAAACTGTCTGATGGTTTTAAAAATGAAAATAGAAGTAAACAAGTTTACCAATATATCACAGGGGTTGAGGGAACGCATTATGCATATTATGAATTTGAATTGTTTATTTCATGGTATATGCAATTCGCTAAGAAATACCACCCTGAAGATTACGAAAAGATAATGATGAACAAGGCGCTTCGAGTTGCGTATTCACTGATCTCGTCGGAATACGAAAAATTAGTCAACGACTATTTCAAAAAACGCGATGAATTGATGGAAATCATTTCGACGGACAAACAAAAGAGCTATATAGACGCTGAAAATTATTTTTTTGTACCTGATTTAGTGGAAAACAGTAAGGTAAAGTTTAAAGTTCGCGATGAAAATGTTAACTATCTGAAAAGCCTTCTCTCCCAATCTGAAAATCAAAAAATGTTAGAGGAATTTAAAATTCAAGGGGTTACAAAAGAGAATTACAAAAGTTTTTTAGAATGAGGGGGTTTTGAGTAACGAATTAAATAGTAGTTAATCAGCAAAGTAAAACCTTAGTTTCATAAGATTTTCAACTCGGAAAAGCCGCTAATTGCATCCAGCGTTAAAAACATTAATATTCTAAGATAAAAAACTAGTTCTTAATGTTTTAATAAAACAGCAAGATTTTTTTGATATAAATCTTTGGCTCAATTTACCCCATCAAAAAACCCATATCAAAAATTGATACGGGTTTAAAACTTCTGGCGGAGAGAGAGAGATTCGAACTCTCGGTAAGCTTTAGACCTACACACGCTTTCCAGGCGTGCTCCTTAAGCCACTCGGACACCTCTCCTTTTTTATTTAAACTTCACCTGCTCCTTAAGCCTCCCGATAATTATCGGGACGTACACCTCTACTTTTTTTATTTTTCAACTTCATTAGGACCCTTTATCGCTTTCGAAACGGAATCTCTAATTTTAATTGAGTTTGCAAAAATACAATTTTATTTTGAATCAGCTACAAACTAATTTCGCCAGCAATATTTTCTTTCAATTTTGCAATAATTTCTTCCCGCTTTGAGTACTTTCCAAGTAAATACATCATTTTGGTAATTGCAGCTTCAGTGGTTAAATCATTGCCACCAACAACGCCATTTTGCTCCAAAAAGGCACTCGTTTCATACTTTCCTTGGTTTACCTTTCCGGTGCTGCATTGTGTAATGTTCAAAATAATTCCTCCAGCGGCTAGGTAGTTTAATACCAAGTTTTGAAAATCTTTGTTCGAAGGCACATTTCCTGATCCAAAACTTTCAATTACGATTCCCTTAACTGTATTAATATCAAAAATACTGGAATAAACTTTAGGCGAAAAACCTGGAAATATTTTCAATAAGGCTACTCGATCTTCAAAGTTTGCAAAAAATTCAACTTCTTGTGGTTTTACCAGTTTTTCTTGTCTGCTGTAATTGATTTGTACTCCTGCAACCGCTAATTCTGGAAAATTTGGAGAACTAAATGCTTCAAAATGACTTGCGGAAATTTTTGATGTACGATTTCCGCGGTACAACGAATATTCAAAATAAATGGCAACTTCTTGAATTACCGACAATGCATTTTCATCTTTTTCACCTGCAATTTCAATCGCTGTGATGATATTCTCTTTTCCATCTGTTCGAATTGTACCAATAGGTAGTTGAGATCCAGTGAAAATGACTGGTTTTTTCAATCCTTGTAACATAAAACTTAAAGCTGAAGCAGAATATGCCATCGTGTCTGAACCATGTAAAACGACAAAGCCATCGTATTTTTCATAGTTTTCGTGTACAATCTCAGCAATTTTTTTCCAATGACTCGGATCCATTTCGGAGGAGTCAACCGGTTTTTCGAAAGAAATTGTTTCCAAACTAACATTTAATCGTTCCAACTCAGGAATTTGGCTACTCAAATGTTTGAAATCGAAGGCTTTTAATACACCTGTTTTTGTGTCTTGAATCATTCCGATGGTTCCACCAGTATAAACGATTAAAACTTTAGGTTGATTTGTTTTCAAAAATTTCTTTATTTAAAATTATGTAAATTAAAACATTTTTCAGCATTTTTCGTGGTTTCTAATGCAATAGTTGAAAGTGATGTTTCAAAAATATCAGATAATTTTTCTGCAATCAATGGAATATATGAACTTTCATTTCTTTTTCCACGATTAGGATGCGGTGCTAAATAAGGTGAATCGGTTTCCAAAATAATTTCGTCTATATGCAAATTTTTAACTACCTCATCTAAACCAGATTTTTTGAACGTGAGCACGCCACCAATCCCAAATAAAAAACCTCCATAAGAACGAATCTTTTCAATTTCTTTTTCTGTTCCCGTAAAACAATGAAAAACGCCCGTCAATCTTTCGTCGTTATGTTTATCCAAGACCTCAAAAATTTCCTCAAAGGAATCTCGAGCATGAATAACTATAGGGATTTTAAGTTCTTTTGCCCATTCGATTTGTGTTGCAAAAGCTTGTTTCTGTTCATTTAAAAATGTTTTATCCCAGTACAAATCAACTCCAATCTCTCCAATGGCAATAAATTTCCGCTTGTCTAATTCCCCTTTTAAAGTTTCGAGTGTTTTTTCAAAATCAGCATCTACTGAACAAGGATGCAAACCCATCATCGCGAAACAATTTTTTGGAAATTCATGTTCAAGAGCATACATTCCAGAAACAGACTCCAAATCGATGTTTGGAAGCAAAAATTTATCTACTCCAGCATCAATTGCCCGCTGAATCATTTCCGTGCGGTCCGCATCAAATTGCGAAGAATAAAGGTGTGTGTGGGTGTCTATAAACATTTTTTTAGATTTTAAGATGCTAAGACATAAGATGTTAAGACGATAAATCATCCTAATATCTTAATGTCCTAAAATCCTAAGGTCTTTCCTAACAGAACTCGTTATAAGCTTCCATTAAATTTTCAGCAATCATTTGTGCTGTTCCTCCTTCGATGTGGTGTCTTTCCAAGAAATGAACCAATTCACCATCTTTAAATAATGCGATAGATGGAGAAGATGGAGGATAAGGAAGGAAATGTTTTCTTGCCTCAGCAACTGCTTCACCGTCAACTCCAGCAAAAACTGTTGTTAAAGTTGAAGGTTTTTTGTCGTTTTGAATAGACAATTTTACTCCTGGACGCATATTTCCTGCTGCGCAACCGCAAACGGAATTAACAACAACTAATAATGTTCCTTTTGTGTTTTTTAATGTTTCGTCAACTTCTTTTGCTGACGTCAATTGTTGAAAACCTACGTTTGTTAAATCGGCTTTCATTGGTGCTACTAATTGTTCTGGATACATGTTTATTGAATTATGAGTTATGAATGATTAATTATAAATTATTAGGTTATAAGGTGTGGATTGGTTACATTGGTTTTGGTCCGGTGTATTTTAATAAAGGATTTAGACCAGAAAAACACCTGGATT